>CALPIW020000032.1 GCA_943323725.2 Polynucleobacter meluiroseus
GTAAGCACGATCCATGCGGCCGAGGAAGGCGCGGAAAGCCGGGATGCCGACCTCGACGCCGCCTTCGTTGATTTCGTGGACGATGTCAGGGTGCAGGAGCGCGAGCAGGGCTTCGCGGTCACCGGAATTGAAGGCCTGATAATACTGAAGAATGAGCGGGTGCATGGGTTCAGGAAAGAAGGCGGAGGGGACGGGCGCCGAGCTTGGACGGGTCGGTCTCACCGGACGTCGCGCGATGGCGACGCAGCAGCGCGAGGTCGACGTCGACGGTGAGGGCGTGGTCGCCTTCGGTGCAGACGGGCGTGGCGAGGTGACGAGGTTCGTCGCGGAAGGCGGCCTGCGAGGGCGCGAAGGCCGCGGCGCGGCCGACGTTCTCGTCGATGAGCACGGAGTTCGTCCGGCCGACGAGGTGGCATACGCCGACATGGCAGCCGAGCTCGACGGAGCGCGCATCGGCGCAACGCCCTACCCTTTCGACGCCGAGGATCGTTTCGGTCGCGCTGGGTACGAGCATCAGCTCGACGCCCTGTCCGCGCAGGACGGCGGCCAGTTCAGGGATCTCGACGTCGAGGCAGATCACGACGACGCAACGGACGCCGCGGAAGGACCAGAGGCCGACGCCGTCGCCGCCGACGAAGGCGGATTCCCATGGGGTGAGGTGCAGTTTGTCCTGATGACGGAAAGCGACGCCGTCCCAGATCGGCGCCCGGTTGCGGAGCTGGCCGTCCGCGCCGAGGAACGGCACCGTACCGAGCACGACGCCCTTGTCGGCCTGCGCCAGACGCGGAGCGAGCCGCGGCCAGAGGTCGGTCCAGAAGAGCTGCGCGACCCCGCGGAGCTTGTCTTCACCTGGGACGAAAGGCTCGAGGCCCATCCAGAGGAATTCCGGCAGCACCACGAGATCGGCGCCGTCATCCCAGGCTTCGCGCACTTGCGCGCAGACCCGATCAGCGAAGGCGTCCGGCGTGGCCGCGGGGACGCCGACGTCGAAGGTCAGCAAGGCGAGGGTCAGGCGGTCCATGTCTTCGTCCAGAAGGTGAGTGTCTTGGAAGATTCCTGTTCTTCGCCGACTTCCTTCCAAGGGAAAACCGCCTGCAGCTCCGGACGGCGACGATAGCCTTGGCGCGTCCAGAAGGCGTCCAACGGCCGATGGCCCGCGGGCCGGGCCGGATGATCGGCGGGTCGGTCGACGGCGCAGAAGGCCGTCGTGCGCAGGCCGAGGCGGCGCGCATGGGCTTCGCGTCGGGCGAAGAACTCTCCGCCCAGGCCGCCGCCGCGATACTCCGGCAGGACGATGCTCTCGCCCAGATACAACACGTCGTCCGTCGGCACTCCGGCGCGTTCGAACGGACCACGGAAGCCCTCGCTCTCCTCCGCCATCGGCATGCAGGTCGTCGCCCCGATCGTGTGACCGGAGGCGTCCTGAGCGAAGACCACGAGGCTGCGCGGACAGTCGAGGTAGCCGCGGAGGTATTCCCGCTCATACTTCAGATCCCCTTCGTAGAGATAAGGGAACTCACGGAACACCGCGATGCGCAGTCCGCCCAGCGTATCGATCCAAGGCTCCAGTTCAGGTCCGCGGACTTCGATGAGCTGGAAGGCGGACGCCATGACGAGGCTCAGAGCCGGATGCGCAGGCGGGGCGAGATCGGCGTGCCGGCGTCGCGACGCGGCGCTTTCGGACCCTTACCCGGCGTCTCATCATCCTCGGCGGCCAGGGCTTCCGTGAATTCGTCGGGCATCGGCGCGACGGCCTTGAAATCGACCTTCGCGCCCTGCCAGTCGAATGAGAGCTGCGTGGACTCGGCGTGCAGGAAGAGCCGCTTGAAACCGCGGGCCGTGCCGACGGCCTTGTTGAATTCGAAGTCGCCGTAAGTGCGGTCGCCGAGGATCGGGTGGCCGTGCGCGGCGGTCTGGACGCGCAGCTGGTGGGTACGACCGGTGCGCGGCTCGAGGCGGATCAAGGAAAGCGGGAGCGTGCCGCCGGCGGCGCGTTGCCACTGGTAGACCGTCACCGCCGGGGCGCCCGCGCCCGTCTCGGAGCGCACGCCGCCGCCAGGGCCCTTGGATTTCGAAAGCTGGTCCTGCCAGGTGCCGCGCGGGGTGCGCAGGCCGCGGCCGCGGATGAGGGCCACGTATTGCTTCGAGACCTGCGAACGCGCGAACATCTTACGGACGACGTCGGCCACGCCGACGTCGAGCGAGAGCAGCAGCACGCCGCTCGTCGGCGAATCCAGTCGGTTGAGCAGGTAGACGCGGCGGATGCCGCCCTGGCCGTCGCGCACATGGAAGGCCTCTTCCTCGAGGGAATAGTTGCCGGCGATGAGGATGGTCCCCTTCTCCGCGACCTCGCCGGGGTTGGGATGGGAGAGGATACCGTCCGGCTTCGCGACCGCGATCAGCCCGCAGGGATGGGTGGCGACCGCGCGCACGCCGCGTCCGAAGGGGATCCAATCTGTCGGGAGCGTCATCAGCGGTAATAGAAGTTGATCGTGACGATGTCGCTCTCGCCGTACAAGGCGACCATATCCGCGCGCCAGGCGTCGTAGGGCGCCGGGGCCATCACGGCGTCCTTGCAGGCCAGCGACATCACGCGGGTGACCTCGTTGCTCAGAATCGTGGCATCGGTGACGGTCCCGTCGCGATGCAGGCGGAAACGCACGGTCACGCGACCGCGGTTGACGCCTTCGAACTGGGAGCGCTCGATGATGCTCCACCAGCTCGACTGGATGGCCTCGAGCATGCGCTGGGTGTAGTCGCCGTACTGGCTGAAGCGGGCGTCGATGGCGACCGCGCCGGCGCGGTTCACGCCCACGGAATTACGCAGGAGCAGGCCGGCGGTGCCGGAAGGGATCGAGGCACGGGGCCGTTCCGGGTCGGTCGGAGTGGGCGCCGGCGCCGCCTTCGGGACGGGACGGGCGGCGGCCTTGCCGGGACCGGGCGGCGGAGCGGTCTGCGGGCCCGCCATGGAAATCGCCGGGGCCGGCGTCGGCTGGGCCTGCGATTGATCGATCGAACGAGGCTTGCCCTGGGCGAGGCGGATTTCGGGAGAGGTGCCGGCAGACTTCGGCAAGGCCGAGTTGGAGGGCATCTTCTCGGGCACCGGCTGGGCCGCGGTCTGATTGCGCGAGGAAGTGAACGGCGCCGTCTTCGGCACGGCCTGGTTGGCCACCGGATTCGTCTCGGCGAAACGCAGCTTGGCCGGCAGACGGGCCTCGTCGATCTTCACCGGGGCGGTCAGGACTTCCACCGGACGGACAATCGCGACGACCTGACGGAAAGTATCCGGCAAGAGCCAGAGCAGGAGGAGGTGCAGGCCGAGCGACGCCACCGCCGCGAAAGCCGCGGCGCGCAGTTCGATGGGATCATCGGGACGCACGCCCCGAAGTTAGGGACGACCCGGACGACTTCAAGCGTAGGACGGCGTGATTATCGGCCGCCGAACTCCTGCGTCAGCGCCGCGAGCGTCCGCCGGCAGTCCTCACGCGTGCCGATGACCACGTAGAGCTGGTAGCTAAAATGGGTATGCAACGGCGAGTCCGGCCGGGGCCGGATGACGCAGTTCCACTTCACGACCTGCTCGTGCTCGAACTTGAACCGCCCGTAGCCCGGGGCGGGATTAAGCGACGAAGATCTCGTCGTCGTGAAGACCCCCATGGCATGCGAGCCGGAGGGGGTCGAAAGGACCACCGGATCGGGTTGCTCGCCGTTCTGGCGCGGCAAGGGGACGAGGGTCGCCGTCTTCGCGTCGAAGCGGAGTTCCTCACTGAAAGCCGAAGGCATGTAACCCGTCAGGGCCTCGACCTGCAGATACTGGTGCGGACGATCGTTCGGAACCGAGAATTGGACCACGTAATCGAGCACATGATCCATGCCTGGCCGGCCGATGCGCACCTCCTTGTGGTGGATGAAATCCGAGAGCAGCTTGGTGTTCTGCGTGACATGTCCGTGGGATGACATGCCCGGCGCGAGCCAGAAAGCCATCCGCGTGCGCGTCCTTAACACCCCATCCCGGACCGAGATGGCCTCAAGGCGGCTGGTCGACTTCGGGCCGAGCGCGTCGACGACCGAACCGGCTTCGGTCGGATTGTAGCACTCGACATGAAAGACGCCGTTGACGTCGGCGCTGATCGCCGACTGCAGCTGGCGGCCATGGTCATGCGAATCGATGAATTCGACACCGTCCCACTTCAGGGAATCAATCGCGCCGGCGAGGCGACTCGTCGTACGGATGACGAGCGGCTTGCCGCCGACGAGGCCGGTCAGCTCGGCGTCGCCACTGACGACAGGCGTCTGCGCACCGACCGTCGCGGCGAGGAATAACAGCCAGGATTTCATGAGGTAATTCTTTCGAGGATACCCAGCGCGGCGAGGCGGGCTTTGACGAATTCAACCGGCAGGCCCATGATCGTCGAGATCGGCTGCTGGTAATCGGCGATGATGATCTCCCGGCCTTCCTGGATGCCGTAAGCGCCGGCCTTGTCCAAGGTGTTCACCAGGCCTTGATAGCGGGTGATGTCGTCGTCGGTAAGCGGACGGAAACGCACCCAGGCGGTCACGTCGTGCGCTTCGTCGATCCCGAGCGCCGGGCAGAGCAGGCAGACGCCGGTATGGACGGTATGCTCGCGTCCGGACAGGCTGCGCAGCATCGCGCGGGATTCCGCGAGGTTGGCCGGCTTGTTCAAAGCGCGGTCACCGAGGGCCACCGTGGTGTCCGAACCGAGCACCAAGGCTTCGGGGTGCAGGCGGGAGACCGCCGCAGCCTTCAGGCGGGCGTTATGGAGAACCATCTTGGCCGGATCGGTCGTCGGATCCTCGTGCTCAGTCACCGCCGCGACGACGACCCGGTGCGGCAAGCCGGCTTCACGCAGAAGCTCGGTGCGACGCGGCGAAGCGGAAGCGAGGATGAACGGCAGCGGAGAAGGCACATTGATAGATGAGTGGATTAATCCGCCTAAGACAACCGCAACAGCCCTCCCCCGCTTTCCTTCATTTACTCTTTTTAACCTCAGGTTACCAGTATCGCTATCACCCCCTTCCATTCCAGGTGGCAGGTGGCGGCCCCAGGTGGCGGTTGCCGGCCTCCTTCAATTCTCCCCTCAGACGTTCCCATCCGCCAACCGCCATCCGCTAACCGCTGACACCGCGACTACTCCATGCGCCCCACCCTGCTCCTCCTCGCGCTCCTGGCCATGCTGCCTCGCCTCGCGGCCGACGACAGCGCGCGACGCTACTTGGGCAAAACCGATGCTTGGTTCGGCTCCGCGGAAGCCAAGAAGGTCGCCGACATCATCCTGACTTATCAGGCCGACGCCGGCGGCTGGCCGAAGAACACCGACACGGTGAGCCAACCTTACTCCGGTGACCGATCCAAGCTCCAGCCGACCTTCGATAACAAAGGCACGGTGGACGAACTCCGTTTCATGGCACGCATGGTCAACGCGACGAAGGCCGAGGCTTATCGTAAATCCTTCGACCGCGGCTTGGCCTACGTGCTCAAAGCGCAGTATGCGAACGGTGGCTGGCCACAGTTCTTTCCCCTCCGCAAAGGCTACTACGACCGCATCACCTTCAATGACGGCGCCATGGTGCGCGTGCTGGAATTCGTCCGCGAGGTCGGCCGTGACGACCGCTATGGCTTCAGCGACGCCCAGACACGCGAATCCTGCCGCCAGGCCTTCGACCGTGGCATCGCCTGCATCCTGAAGTGTCCGATCGTCGTCGGCGGCCAGCCGACCGTGTGGTGCGCTCAGCACGATGAAAAGACCTTCGCGCCAGCCAAGGCCCGTTCCTACGAACTCCCCTCTTTCAGCGGCAGCGAGTCGGTCGGCATCGTTCGCCTGCTGATGAGCCTCGAGAAGCCCACGCCTGATATCCGTGCCTCCATCGAAGGTGCCATCGCTTGGTTCGAGGCGCATAAGGTCGTCGGCCAGCGCCTCGACAAAGTGACGGATAAAGACGGCAAGCCCAACCTCGTCATGGTCCCTGACCCCAAAGCCCCCGACCTGTGGGCCCGCTTCTACGACCTCAAGACTGGCGCCCCCTACGTCTGCGACCGCGACGGCATCCCGAAACCCAAGCTGGCCGATATCGGCCATGAGCGTCGCAACGGTTACAGCTGGTTCGGCGAGTATGCCCGGGACCTACTGACCAAGGACTATCCGGCTTGGAAAAAGAAGGCGAAGTAAAGTCGATTACCGTCCTCCGAAGGGGAACCTTCGGCCACGGCTTGCAGTCTCAATCGAAAGCCCTCATAAAGAGGGCTCCCCCGATGTCTTTGCGACTGCTCAGCCTGTCTGCCTGCCTCTTGGCCTCGTCCGGCGCCGCCCTCTCGGCCGCTTCCGACGACTTGGCGGAGAAGGCCGTGGCCCTCCTGGATGAGCGTTGCTTCAAGTGCCACAGCCACTCCGCCGGCAAGAACAAGGGCGGCTTGGTCATGGATAGCCTCGCCGGCCTGACCACGGGTGGCGACGCCGGCGCGGCCCTCATCCCGGGCGACCCGGAAGCCAGCCTCTTCCTCAAAAACATCCTGTCGTCCGATCCCGACGAGATGATGCCCCCGAAGGGCGATCGCCTCACGAAGGAAGAAGTCAGCCTGCTCCAGACTTGGGTGAAGTCCGGCGCCGCCTGGCCGAAGAGCCGTACCAAGGCGCCCGTCGCCGGCCGCTACCTGCCCGGCACCATCGGTGCGAAGGAAAAAGCCTGGTGGGCTTATCAGCCGGTCAAGCGCGCCGAACTGCCCGCCGGCGCCGCCGCGCACCCGGTCGATCGTTTCATCGACGCCCGCCTCGCCCAGGAAGACCTGACGCCCTCCGGCGAAGCCGAGCGCGCCGTGCTCATCCGGCGCGTCACCTTCGACCTGACCGGCCTCCCGCCCACGCCCGAAGAGGTCGCCGCGTTCGTCCAAGACCAGGATCCGAAGGCCTACGACAAACTTGTCGACCGTCTGCTCGCCTCCCCTGCCTACGGCCAGCGCATGGCCCGTGCGTGGCTCGACCTCGTGCGCTATGCCGACAGCGACGGCTTCCGCATCGACGACTTCCGTCCCACCGCCTGGCGCTACCGCGATTACGTCATCAAGGCCTATAACGACAACAAGCCCTACGACCGCTTCGTGCAGGAGCAGATCGCCGGCGACGAACTCTTCCCGGGCGACCCCGACGCGCTCACGGCCCTCGGCTACCTCCGCCATTGGATCTACGAATATAACAACCGCGACGCTCGCGGCCAGTGGGAGAACATCCTGAACGACATCACCGACACCACCGGCGACGTCTTCCTCGGCGCCGGCATGCAGTGCGCGCGCTGCCACGACCACAAGTTCGACCCGATCCTGCAGCGCGATTACTACGCCCTCCGCAGCTTCTTCAACAACACCGTGCCCGTCGAGGACCGCATCGCCTGGACCGAAGCGCAGGCCACCGAGCACGCCCGCCAGCGGGCGAAGTGGGAAGCGGAGACCAAGGCGATCCGCGACGAGATTACCGCGCTCGAACTTAAGTACCGGGAGACGGCGACCCGCAAGGCCGTCGAGATCTTCCCCGACGACGTCCAGGAGATGATCAATAAGCCGGCGGCGCAGCGCACGCCCTACGAAGAGCAGGTCGCCGCCCTCGCCTGGCGCCAGGTCGATTACGAGTACAACCGTCTTGACCGCTTCATCAAGGGCGAGGCCAGCGTCAAGCACGCCGACCTGAAACGTAAGCTCGCCGAACACGACAAACTCAAGCCGATCGAACCGCCTTACGTCCTGGCCGTCCGCGAGACCGGCGCCCAAGGCCTCGACGCCGTCATTCCGAAGAAGAACACCGTCGTCCCGCCGGCCTTCCTCACCGTCCTCAGCACGCAGTACCCTGCCCCGCCCGAGTCCATCACGCCCGTCGCTGACGGCAACTCCACCGGCCGACGCGCCACGCTCGCCCGCTGGCTGACCGACAAGTCCAACCCCTTCACCGCGCGCCTGGCGATGAACCGCCTCTGGCAGCTGTGCTTCCGCCGCGGCCTCACGCCCTACGCCAGCGACTTCGGCAACCTCGGCGAACCGCCCACGCACCCCGAGCTCCTCGACTGGCTCGCGGATGAGTTCATAGCCAAGGGCTGGGACCAGAAGGCGATGTCGCGCCTGCTCGTGACGAGCGCCGCCTACCGCCGCTCGAGCCAGCATGCGGACGTCGCCCGCGGCCAGCTCAAGGACCCGCAGAACACCCTGCTCTGGCGCTTCCAGCCGCAGCGCCTCGAGGCCGAGCAGATCCGCGACGCGCTCTACGCCGCCTGCGGCGAGCTCAAGGCCGAGAAGCAGGCCGGACCCAGCGTGATCTACGGCGAGCCCGTGCGCAGCATCTTCACGCGCATCATGCGCAACAACCGCGATCCGCTGGCCGACATCTTCGACGCCCCGCAATGGTTCAGCAGCGCCTCCTCGCGCGATGTGACCACCACGCCGATCCAGTCGCTCCTCTTGCTCAATAGCCCGTTCATGCTGAAGCGCAGCGAGACCCTCGCCCGCCGCGTGACCGCCGATGCTCCGGGCGACGAGACCGCGCAGGTCCGCCGCCTCTACCAGCTCCTCTACGCCCGCGCGCCTTCCGCCGCCGAAGCCAAGCGCGCCGCCGCCTTCCTCGACGAAGTGCGCGGCCAACGCACCACCGCCGTGGTCACCGCGGCCATCGCCCGCGACTTCCAGCCGGAGAAGGTCCCGTTCCGCGACGGCCAAGGCGCGCAGTTCGCCGCCGGACATCGCCGCCCCTTCTTCGCCCCGGGCGCCAAGGAGAACGACCTCGCCGCCGGCTTTACCATCGAAGCGGTCGTCGTCCCCCGCTCGATCAGCGAAGGCGGCGCCGTGCGCGTGATCGCCGCGCAGACGGGCAAGGACAAGGCCGACGGCTACTGGCAATTCGGCGTCACGGGTCAGAAATCCCGTCGCGCCCCGAAAGTCCTCGTGCTGCAGGCCTACGGCCCGCTGCTCGGCGGGACCTTCGGCGAGGCGGTCGCCTTCTCCAACCTGCGCATCGACCTCAACAAGCCTTACTACGTCGCCGCCTCCGTCCGCTACGCCACGCCGGAACGTCCGGGCGAAGTCGCCTTCACGCTCAAGGACCTGGCCAACGACGACGAGCCCCTGCTGCATGACAGCGTGAAGCTCAGCCTGACCGGCGTGAAGACCGGCACGGCGGTCGCCCCCCTCCAGCTCGGCGGCAAGAACGCCGACACCGACGGCTCCTTCCACGGCGTCGTGGACGAAGTGCGCTTCAGCTCCGGCGCCCTCCCCGAAGAGCAGCTCCTGTACTCGACCGAGGAAGTCCGTCCCTCCACGCTGGGCTTCTGGCGCTTCGAGGCCAAGTCCGGCACGATGAGCGATTCCTCCGGCCGCGGCCGCGAACTTTCCGTCGGCGCCGTCAAAGCGGAAGCCGCGCCCAAGACCGAGCACGCCCCCATGGCCGCGCTCTGCCACGCCCTCCTCAACTCCTCCGAATTCCTTTACGTCGAATGAACGACCCACGCTGCCATCGCCTCGAAGCCTCGTCGTCGCGTCGCGACTTCCTCTTCAACGCCGGCCTCGGCCTCGGCGCCATGGCCTTCAGCGACCTGCTCGCCAAGGAGATCGTCGTCCCCGCCGCCGGCACGCCGCTGCAGCCCGGCGTCGGTCAGATCAAGCCCCGCGCCAAGAGCGTCATCTTCCTTTTCATGGAAGGCGGTCCGTCGCAGATGGACCTCCTCGACCCAAAGCCGCTGCTGAACAAACTGGCCGGCCAGCGCCTGCCCGACAGTTTCGGCACGGTCATCACCGCGATGGGCGAAGCCAAGGCGCCCCTCCTCGGATCGAAGCGCGAGTGGAAGCAGCACGGCCAGTCCGGCCAGTGGTTCTCCGACTGGATCCCGCACATCGCCTCCTGCGCCGATGACCTCGCGGTCATCCGTTCCTGCAAGGCGGACGGCATCAACCATTCCGCCGGCGTCTGCCAGATGAACACAGGCTCGATCCTCGCGGGCAAGCCGTCGCTGGGCTCGTGGATCAACTACGGCATCGGTTCCGAGAACCACAACCTGCCCGCGTTCATCGTGATGCAGGACAATCAGAACACGGTCATCAACGGGCCGCGCAACTGGGGCGCCGGCTTCATGCCCGCGGGCTACCAGGGCGTGCGCATCCAGGGCGGTTCCGAGCCGATCCCGAATCTCAACACGCCCGAAGCGGTCGCGGCCGACCTGCAGGCCAGCAAGCTCCGCCTGATCAACAGCGTGAACAAGGACTTCGCCGCCCGCTACCCGGACCGCTCCGAACTCGGCGCCCGCCTGGCGGGTTACGAGATGGCCGCACGCATGCAGGCCGAAGCGCCCGGCGTCGTCGACCTCACCGGCGAGACCGAAGCCACGCGCAAACTCTACGGCCTCGACGACAAGACGACCGAGAGCATGGGCCGACTCTGCCTCCTCTCCCGCCGCATGGTCGAACGCGGCGTGCGCTTCGTCCAGATCTACCACGGCGCCGGCTCGAAGTGGGACGCCCACTCGAAGATCGAGAGCAACCACGCCGGCCTCTGCGCCGCGATGGATAAGCCCGTCGCCGGCCTGCTCAAGGACCTGAAGTCCCGCGGCCTCCTTGAAGACACCCTCGTCGTCTGGGGCGGCGAATTCGGCCGCACCCCGATGTCCGAGAAGGGCGACGGTCGCGACCACAACCCCACCGGCTTCTCGATGTGGATGGCGGGCGGCGGCGTCAAAGGCGGCCAGACCGTCGGCAGCACCGACGAACTCGGCCTGCGCGCCCAAGAGACCCCGCTGCACGTCCACGATCTCCACGCGACCATCCTCTGGCTGCTCGGCATCGACAACATGGGCCTGACCTATCGCTACAAAGGCCGACCGGAACGCCCGACGCAGAACGAAGGCGAGCCGTATAAGCAGATCGTCGGTTGAAGGTAGGGCGGCCATTGCCATGGCCGCCGTTCGCCGAGGTGGCTGCGTCGCGCCGGGCAGGCTTGTCGACCCGAACATCGTCCGTCCGCCCACGGACGTGATGGCAATCACGCATGATTGAGGGCCCGATGACTCGTGGCCCCCAGGACACGAGGTTTCGACCGGGCATTTTTTCGGGTCTCAGGTCTCGGCTATCGGGTGCCTGGTTCAGGTATCCAGGTTCAGGTGCAGGTTCGGGAAATCTGTCATCTGTCA
>CALPIW020000033.1 GCA_943323725.2 Polynucleobacter meluiroseus
CTGATCCGCGGCGCCTACGACAAGAAAGGCGACGCCGTCCCCGCGGAAATCCCCTCCGCGCTCGGCCAGCTCCCCGCGGACGCCCCGCGCAATCGCCTCGGCCTGGCCAAGTGGATCGTCAGCGACGCCAACCCGCTGACCACGCGCGTGACGGTCAACCGCATGTGGCAGGAGCTCTTCGGCACCGGCCTCGTCAAGACCTCCGAGGACTTCGGCATCATGGGCAGCCTGCCCTCCCACCCGGAGCTCCTCGACTGGCTCGCGATCGATTTCCGCACGCACGGCTGGGATGTGAAGCGCTTCTATAAGCAACTGCTCACCAGCGCGACCTACCGTCAGGCGGCGCTCACCACCAAGGAGAAGGTCGATAAGGACCGCGACAACGCCCTCCTCAGCCGCGGCCCGCGCTTCCGCATGGACGCCGAGATGCTCCGCGACCAGGCCCTCGCCGTCAGCGGCACGCTGTCACCCCGCATGGGCGGCCCGGGCACCAAGCCCTACCAGCCGGAAAATATCTGGGAAGTCGTCGGCGTGGGCATCCAGGTCTACAAGGCCGACATGGGCGAGAACCTCTACCGTCGCTCGCTCTACAACTACTGGCGCCGCATGGCCCCGCCCGCGAGCCTCGACCTCTTCAACGCCCCCTCGCGTGAAGTCACCTGCGTCCGTCGCGACCGCACCAACACCCCGCTGCAGGCCCTCGTGATGCTCAACGACCCGCAGTACGTCGAAGCCGCGCGCATCCTCGCCCAGCACACGCTGCAGGGCGCCGGCGAAGACGTCGCCCGCCTCAACGCCGCCGCCCAGCGCACGCTCTGCCGTCCGCTCAAGCCGGCCGAGACGGCGATTCTGACCGACAGCCTCGGCAAACTGCGGGCGCATTACGTCGCCAAACCCGACGACGCCGCCGCCCTCCTCGGAGTCGGCGACGCGAAGTCCGACGAGAAACTCCCCCGCCCCGAACTGGCCGCCTGGACGATGGTCTGCAGCCAGCTCCTCAACCTCGACGAAGTCCTTAACAAATAATCGCCATGTCCATCCTCCACGAGTGGAACACCCTCCAGACCCGACGCCGCTTCCTCGGCACGGGCGCCAACGCCCTCGGCGCCGCCGCGCTCACGAGCCTGCTCGGCCGCACGATGGCCCACGCCGCGCCGGGCGCGATCAGCACGCAGCATCTGCCCAAGGCCAAGCGCGTCATCTACCTCCACATGGTCGGCGGCCCCGCCCAGATGGACCTCTTCGACTACAAGCCGCAGATGAAGGAGATGTACGACAAGGACCTGCCCGCGAGCATCCGCAACGGCCAGCGCCTGACGACGATGACCAGCGGCCAGGCCCGCTTCCCCATCGCGCCGTCGAAGTATAACTTCTCCCAGCATGGCCAGTGCGGCATGTGGCTGAACTCCGACCTGCTGCCGAACCTCGGCAAGCACGCCGACGAGATCTGCTGGATGCGCTCCCTCAACACCGAGGCGATCAACCACGAGCCGGCGATCTGCGCCATGCAGACCGGCAACCAGATCACGGGTCGTCCCTGCCTCGGCTCCTGGGCCTCCTACGGCCTCGGCTCCGAGAACGACAACCTCCCGAACTTCGTGGTGCTCATCGCGACCCCGACCAACCGCGACCAGGAACAGGCCATCTCGAGCCGTCTCTGGTCCAGCGGCTACCTGCCGGGCGAACACGCCGGCGTCTCGTTCCGCAGCAAGGGCGACCCGATCCTTTTCATCAACAACCCGCCCGGCGTGCCCGACGACCTGCGCAAGCAGACCATCGACGGCATCAACCAGCTCAACCGCCTCAATTACGAGACCGTGGGCGATCCGGAGACCCATACCCGCATCAAGCAGTATGAGATGGCCTTCCGCATGCAGGCCTCGGTGCCGGAACTCACCGACCTCACCAAGGAACCGGAGCACATCTTCAAGCTCTACGGCGAAGAAGCCCGCAAGCGCGGCAGCTTCGCGAACAGCGTGCTGATGGCCCGTCGCCTCGTCGAACGCGGCGTCCGCTTCGTCCAGATCTACCATAACAACTGGGACCACCACTCCAACGTCAACGGCCGCATGCCCAGCCAGTGCAAGGACATCGACCAGCCTTGCCATGCCCTTATCGAGGATCTCAAGCAGCGCGGGATGTTCGACGACACCCTCATCGTCTGGGGCGGCGAATTCGGCCGCACCATCTACAGCCAGGGCGGGCTCACCAAGGAGAACTACGGCCGCGACCACCACCCGCGCTGCTTCTCGATGTGGATGGCCGGCGGCGGCGCCAAGGGCGGCCAGATCTACGGCGAGACCGACGAGTTCAGCTACAACATCGTCAAGGACCCGCTCCCGATCAACGACTTCCACGCCACGGTCCTCCACCTGCTCGGCTACGACCACGAACGCTTCACTTATAAATATCAGGGTCTGGATCAGAAGCTCACCGGCGTCCTCCCGACCAAGGTCGTCAAGGCGTTGGTCGCGTAAACCGAGGCAAGGACAGCACCACGTGCTGTCCTGAGGTGCAAAAGTGCAAATCGGCCTGCGGCCTGTGCAAAGGTGCAAAAGTGAGGGCCAGAGACAGGGCTAGGCTAACCCCTAGCCCTTTTAATTTCTCGGTATTCCTACCCCCACCCCTATCCCTACCCCAACCCCTACTTGTTTCCACCTTTGCACTTTTGCACCTTTGCACTGTATCTTCCCCATCCCTATCCCTCCCCTGCCAACCCATGCGACTCCCCCTTCTCGCCTGCCTCTTCTCCCTGACACTCGCCGCCGCCGACGACACCGCTTGGCTGCAGACGAAGGGCACCCTGATCTTCCATGACGCCTTCGAGCGCGAAGAAACCGGCACCGGCCTCAAGGACATCGGTAACGGCTGGGAAAGCGCCACGGCCGACCGCGTCCCCAAGCTCAAGCAGGCCGACCTCGACGCCGGGATCATGAAGATCGCCAGCGCGACCAAGGAAGCCGGCCACGCCGCCCACATCCACCACGACGCCGGCTTCGCCGACGGCGGCGTGATCGTCCGGTTCAAGTTCCCCGGACTCAACAAGGCCGAGAACCTCACGACGGGCTTCGTGGACCGTGAACTCAAAGACGTCCATGCCGGCCACCTCTGCTACGCGACCCTCTCTCAGGCCGACGTGACGCTCTCCGACCGCAAGACGGGGTCGATGAACCTCGCCGTAAAGAAGAAGCATGCGGATGACGCCGCCGCCAAACGGAAGCCGGACCCGGCCTTCGAAGCGATGCTCAAGAAGAAGTCGCAGGTCACCCCCTTGAAAGCCGACCAAGAATGGCACGTGTTCACCTTGGTCACCGAAGGCGACGAGATGCGCTTCTCCCTCGACGGCAAGCTGATCGCCAGCCACCGCTCCGAGGGCTACGCCCACGACATGAAGCGCTGGTTCAGCTTCCTCGCGAACTCCACGGTATGGATCGACGACGTGAAGATCTATAAGGTCCGCTGAACCCATGAGAGTCCTCGGTATCGAAGGCGGCGGCACCCGCACCACGGCTCTCCTGGTCGATGGCGCCGACAACGTCCTGACCTCCTTCGCCGTCGGCCCGGGCAATCTGCAACTCCTTTCCGCCGAAGAACTCGCCGCCCTGCTCGCCTCCATCCGTGACCAGCTCCCGGCGCGCCCCGACCGTATCGGCATCGGCCTCGCCGGCGTCCGTACCGCGGGCGACCGCGAACGCCTCCGCCGGGCGGTGGCGGCGACCTGGCCCGACGTCCCGGCGATCGTCGGCGACGACCTCATCTTGGCCATCGAGACCGGCGCCTGGCCGACCGATTGCACCGCGCAGGTGCTCCTGCTCAGCGGCACCGGCTCCTGCTGCCTCGGACGCCATCGCACCGGCGCCTCGGTCAAGGTCGGCGGCCGCGGCCACATCATCGGCGACCGCGGCAGCGCGTGCGACATCGCCGTGCACGCCCTGCGTTCGACGGTCACGATCTCCGACATCGCCGCCGACTGGCCCCGCCTCGGCGCCGACATGCTGGCGTTCCTGCAGATGAACGACCCGGAAGCGCTCATCGAATGGTCGATGACCGCGAGCAAGACCGAGATCGCCTCGTTGGCGCAGGTCGTCTTCGCCGCCGCGGCCTCGCGACAGGATGAGATCGCCGTCGCGATCCTGAAGCGCGCCTCGGAGCGCCTGAGCAAGGACGCCGTGCATTGCGCGGCCCGCGTGGCCAAACCCGGCGAGAAGGTGCAGTTCCTCCTCAATGGTTCGACGATCCTGAAGAATGGTTGGTTCGCCGATGAGGTCACGGCGAAGATCCTCGCCGCCCGGCCGGGCAGCGAAGTCGTCCGCCTGGAACGCTCCGGCGTCTGGGGCGCCGTCGCCATGGCCCGCCGCCTCGAAGGCCCCGCTCCGGCGGCCGCGCCGGCCTTGCCTGCGCCCGCCCCCTCCGCGACGGCCTCCTGGCGTCCGGTCGCCCACGCCCCGACCGAAGGACGCAACCCGAAGTCCGCGGGCTTCGCGGAGATGCCGCTCGCCGAAGCGATCCAACTCATGCTCGCCGAAGATGCGATGCTGCCCGGCAAGATCCTCGCCGAAAGCGCCCACGTCGCCTGGACGGTCGAAGCCGTCACGAAGGCCTTCGCCTCCGGTGGCCGCCTGATCTATTGCGGCGCCGGTACGTCCGGTCGCCTCGGCGTACTCGACGCGAGCGAATGCCCGCCGACCTTCCGCACGCCGGCCTCGCTCGTCCAAGGCATCATGGCCGGAGGCCGCCAGGCGCTCTGGAGCGCCGTCGAAGGCGCGGAAGACGATGACGCCGCGGGCGTCCGGGCCATCGCCGCCCGAGCGGTCACTGCCCAGGACGTCGTCATCGGCATCTCCGCCAGCGGCCACGCGCCCTTCATCTGGGGCTGCCTCAGCGAAGCCCGTCGCCGCGGCGCCAAGACCGTCCTAGTCGCCTGCAATCCCGCCTACCGCGACCATCCCCTTCTCGACTGCGCCATCCTGCCTGATACCGGACCCGAAGTACTCACGGGCTCGACGCGACTGAAGGCCGGCACGGCCACGAAGCTCGTCCTGAACCTCATCACGACACTCGCGCTCGCCCGTTCAGGCAAGGTGATGAGCAACCTCATGATCGACCTCCATCCGTCGAACTCCAAGCTCCGCGGCCGCGCGATCCGCATCGTTCGTGACCTCACCGGCGCCGACGAAGCCGCCGCCCGTACAGCTCTGGAGGCAAATGGCTGGGTCATCCGTGAGGCTTGCTCGAAGCTGCCGCCGCTGCCCGCCAAGTAAGCAGCCGGCAAAAGGCAGAATGAGTTGGCAAAGCTTGGCCGGTGGCTAAGTTGCCCTCTTCCCCGCCCATGCGTCTCCTCCTCGCCTTAGGGCTCCTGTTGCTCGCCCGTCCTGCCCAGGCCGCGGAGGCCGACGTGATCGTCTACGGCGCCACCCCGGGAGGTTTCTGCGCCGCGATCGCCGCCGCCCGCGAAGGCGCCAAGGTGGTACTGCTCGAACCCACCGCCCACGTCGGCGGCGTCAACACCGGCGGGCTGAGTTTCAGCGATTCCAACCAGACCGTCCGCTCCACACTGCTGGGCCTCTTCGAAGAATGGCACCAGCGCGTCGCCGCCGATTACGCCGCCCGGGGCGTCAAGCTGCCCTACGACGTCGCGGTGAAGGACAATTCCGTCTGGACCTACGAACCGCACGTGGCCGCCCGCGTGACGGACGCGATGCTCAAGGAAGCCGGCGTGAGCGTGCTGACGAAGCAGATCCTGGAAGGCGTCGAGAAAGCAGGCGCCAAGATCGTGGGCCTGCGGACGTCCGGCGGCATGCACACCGCGAAAGTCTTCATCGATGCCACCTACGAAGGTGACCTGATGGCCCGCGCCGGGGTGGTCTGGCATCTCGGCCGCGAGAGCCGCGACGAGTTCGGCGAATCGTACGCCGGCCGCCAATACCCGAAGGCGAAGATGGCCATCAACGGTTTCGACGCCAACGGCCTGCCGCTGCCCTTCATCACTTCCGTCCGCCCGGGCGATGACCAGGCCGGCGAAGAGACCGTCATGGTCTATAGCTTCCGCCTCTGCCTGACGAAGAATACCGCGAACCGCGTGCCGTTCCCGGAGCCGAAGGCCTACGACCCGGCCCGCTTCGAGCTCATCCGCCGGTATTTCCAGAAATACCCGAACGCACCGGTGCCCTGGGATCTTTACCCCCTGCCGGGCGACAAGTTCGACGCCAACAACGGCATCGGGAAGATGTTCTCGATGGGCCTCGTCGGCGAAGCCAACGGCTGGTGCGCTTCCGACCCCGCGGGACGCGCCAAGCTCTGGGAGAAGCACAAAGAGTATACCCTTGAGCTCTATAAGTTCCTGACAACCGACCCGGCGGTCCCGGCGAAGATCCGTGAGACCATGGCGGAGCTCGGCCTGTGCCGCGACGAATTCCCCGAGACGGGGCACTGGTCGCCGCAGCTCTACGTCCGCGAAGGACGCCGTATGGACGGACGCTTCACCCTGACGCAGCACGACGTACTCAAGGACGCCCAGAAGGAAGACCCGATCGCGATCTCGTCCTTCCCCATCGATTCGCATGACTGCCGTCGCCTCGCCCTGCCCGACGGCGTCATCAACGAAGGCACCATCTTCCCCGTCCGCATGCCGGGACGCCGCCACGGCTACGCCTACCACATCCCTTACCGCGCCATCACGCCTGCGGCCTCAGAGTGCTCCAACCTGCTCGTCCCCGTCGCGCTCTCGGCCACGCACGTGGCTTATTCGTCCGTCCGCGTCGAGCCGACCTGGATGGCCATCGGTCAAGGCGCCGGCGTCGCCGCCGCCCTCGCCGCCAAGGCCGGCGTCACGGTCCAAGCGCTCGACTACCCCACGCTCCGCGCCCGCCTCCTCGCCCAGAACGTCGTGCTCGAGCTCCCCAAACTACCGCCAGCAGATAAGCCCGCACGCGCCACCGGTCCGGTCTCGCTCGACCCGAAGTCCCTGCCCGGACTCATCCTCGACGACGCGCAGGCCGAACTCTCCGGCGACTGGGAACGCTCCACGAATTTCAAGCCGCACGTCGGCGTCGGCTACCTGCACGACGAACAGCGCGCCGACGGTAAATCGCGCGCCGTCTTCCGCTTCAAAGGGCCGGCCGATGGGGTCTTCGCGCTCCACATGGCCTACTCGGCCCATGAGACACGGACGACGCGCCTGCCGGTCACGATCATCGGCCCTGATACGGATCAGCGCTTCACCGTCGATCAGACCAAGCCGATGCCCACCGGCGAAGCCTTCCGGCCGATCGGCTCTCTTCGCCTACGCCAAGGGGCTGAGTATACGCTTACGGTGACCAATCAGGACACCAAAGGCTTCGTGATCGTCGACGCCTTCCAGTTGCTCCCGGTCGACGCTTCGGCAAAGTAACCCCATGAAGACCCGCCTGCTGCTCTGCCTCGCCGCCCTACTGGCTGGCTGCTCCACGCCCAAGGAAGAACGCCAGCCGGCGGTCACGCTGCTCCCGGCCGGTTGGAATGCCAAGGCTGCGGGCGACAAGGTCATGGCCGGCCTTTTCAAGGTGACCGGCCCCGAGGTCAAAGGCGCGCACGACGCCCATTTCACGATCGTCGGCGACCGCGCTTATGTCGTGGCCGAGGTCAACGACCGCCAGGCCGGTGAAGCCGCCCAGTGGCCCTTCGTCTACGCGACGCTCTCCATCGTCGACCTACGCAACGAGCGGCTGCTCGACGTGATGACCCTCGCCCGGTCCGAACAAGCCTTCGCCAATGAGACCCTGCCCGTCGGCGCCTGCTTCGTCCCGCGCATCAGGCAGGTGGCCCCGAAGACCCTCCGCTGCTGGTTCGCGAGCGAGCAACCCGGCAAGCGGCAGTCACAGACCTATTACCGCGACTTCGACCTCGGCACCCTGACCTTCGAACGCGAGATCCACCGCATGAAGCTGCAGACCAGTGACGGCGTCTTCGATCTCCAGCCCCAAGCCTTGCATGCCGACGCCGCCAAGCAGGGCTTCCAGCGTAAGCCCGTCGACGCGGGACTTTACCTGTTCGACAACTTCAAGGAATTCGACGGCCGCACCTACATCGCGATCAACAATTTCCTCGGCGCCCAGCAGGCGCTCTGCACGCTGAACGCCGCGGCCGACACGCTCGAAGTCGTCGGCCACTTCAACGGCCCCGGCGGCCCCGCTTTGACGGAGCCAGCGGTCAACCGTCTGCCCGACGGCAGCTGGCTGGCGATCTGCCGCCAAGAGAACGGTGACCACAACTACTGGTTCTGCGAGAGTCGGGACGGCCGGACTTGGACGACCGGCGGCGAGAAGGCCTTCGTCAAGCAAGGCGCCGGCTCGAAGCCGACCTTCGATAAGTTCAAAGGGTTATATTACCTAGGCTGGCAGGAACGCACCCGCATCGACGGCGTCAATCGCAGCATCTTCAACGTCGACGTCTCCACGGACGGCGTGACCTGGGAACGGAAATACCGCTTCGAGAGCACTAAATCCTTCCAATACCCCACCTTCGTCGAAAGCAACGGGGCCGTCTGGCTGGTGGTGACCCAGGGGGACTCCGATCCCAGCCGAAAAGAACGGATCATGTTCGGCCGGTTGGAGTAATCATAAGCTCTCGATTAGGCTACGGCCGAAAAACTCCTCGCAACCAAACTGGGGCGGAGGTGTATTACTCGTACCCCCATGCGATTCCTCGCCCCCCTCCTCCTGGTCTCGTCCTTCAGCGTCTGCGTCGGCGCCGATCTGTCTTTTGACAAGCAGACCCTGACCAAGGACTTCGTAGCCGAAGGCTGCGCGGTCGCCGACTTCGACCACGACGGCCATGCGGACGTGACGGCGGGTCGCTACGTTTGGCGCGGACCGGACTTCAAGCAGAAGTTCGCCTACACCCCGGAGCGCGACAACCCCGCCGGCCCGAGCAAGACGCCCTACACTGCCGCTACCGGCTACTCCGACTACTTCATCCAATTCGCCTATGACTTCAATGGAGATGGCTGGTCCGACATCCTGGTCTACGGCCTGCCGGGCGAGCCCGCCTTCGTCTTCGAAAATCCGCAAGGCAAGGCTGGCGACTGGACTCGGCATAACATCTTCGACGTCGCCGACGGCGAGTCGCCCGACCTCGTCGACATCAATGGTGACGGCAAGCCGGAGCTCCTCTGCCATTCCAGCGACCTCGTGAAACCCGCCAAGGCCAAAGGCGGCAAGTCCGGCGGGCAGTTCGGGTACGTCGAGATCGACTGGAAGAACCCCTTCGCCAAAGGACGCTTCCGCCCCATCACCCCCAAGTCGCCGGCCAACGACCAGAAGATCTTCAAGTACACCCACGGCTACGGCGCCGGGGACGTCAATGGCGACGGGCGCGTCGATATCCTCGAAAAGGATGGCTGGTATGAACAGCCGGCCGACACCACCAAGGACTCTGACTGGAAGTTCCACCCCGTGAACTTCGGTCAGGGCGGCGCCCAGATGTACGTCACCGACGTCGACGCCGACGGACTCAAGGACGTCATCACGAGCATCAAGGCCCACGGCTACGGTCTGTCCTGGTTCAAACAGAACAAAGACGGCACCTTCGCCGAACAGGTCATCCTCGGTAAGACCAAGGAAGAAAACGCGGCCGGCGCGGGCTTCAGTCAGATCCACGCCATCCAGCTCGCCGACATCAACGGTGACGGCCTGCTCGACATCGTCACGGGCAAGCGACGCTGGGCGCACGGACCGGCGAAGGACGACGAACCGATGGCGGACCCGGTCCTCTGCTGGTTCGAACTCCAGCGCGACGGCAAAGGCGGCGCCCGCTTCAGCAAGCACCTGATCGACGCCGACAGCGGCGTCGGCACGCAATTCTTCAGCGGCAAGGTAAACCAAGACGGCAAGCCTGACATCGTCATCGCCAACAAGCATGGCGTCTTCGTCTTCACCCAGAAGTAAACCACCTGCACCTTCCCCCTGATGGGGTCAGACCCTATTAATGGGGTCTGACCCCTTTATCTTACCACCCCCATGCGTCCCCTGCTCACCCTGCTCTTCGCCCTGACGGCCCTCGCCGCCGACCGGCCCAACGTCCTCTGGTTCATCGTGGACGATATGTCCGCGAACTTCGGGAGTTACGGCGAGACCACCATCGCCACCCCGCACGTCGATCGGCTCGCCAAGGAAGGCGTCCGCTTCAGCCGGGCCTACGTGACGGCGCCGGTCTGCTCGCCCTGCCGCTCCGCATTGGTCACGGGGATGTATCAGACGACCATCGGGGCGCACCACCACCGCAGCGGGCGCGGCGAACTGAAGATCAACCTACCCGCCGAGGTCACACCCACGCCGAAGCTCTTCCAGCAGGGCGGCTACTATACCTGCATCGGCAGCGGCCTGACCGACCTCGACTTCCGTGGCCTGCCCTTCAACACCGGCAAGGGCAAGAAGGCCAAGGCCGGCGCGGGCAGCCGCCTCGGCAAGACGGACTACAACTTCGAGTGGGATCCGGCCATCTACGACTCGCATGACTGGGCCGGCCGTAAGCGCGGGCAGCCGTTCTTCATGCAGGTCCAGCTGAACGGTGGCAAACTGCGTGAAGGCCCTGAAGCCGCCCGAGTGAAATTTCGTGAACATGTCGTCAGTGAACTGGGCGCCGTCACCGACCCCAGCAAGGTCACCTTGCCGCCCTACTACCCTCGCGACCCGGTGCTGCTGCAGGACTGGGCCGATTACCTCGACGCCGTCCGCCTGACCGACCTGCACGTCGGCCGCGTGCTCGCCCGGCTCGAAAAGGAAGGCCAGCTGGCGAACACGTTGGTCGTCTTCATGACCGACCACGGCATCAGCCACGCCCGCGGCAAGCAGTTCCTTTATGAAGAAGGTGCGCATGTGCCGCTCGTCA
>CALPIW020000034.1 GCA_943323725.2 Polynucleobacter meluiroseus
CAAGAAGCCCGCGGCGAAGACCACGGCGGCCGCGACTTCGACGGCACCCGGCCGAAGCGGATCCGTCCGCAGGGCGAAGCACAACGCGGTGGCGGGAGCGCCGGCGACATACAGCCACTGTCCCAGATCGCGCCACCGGCAGCGGGCGAGCGGACGTTCGCTGGCGGCCATCGCCAACGGCAGCACCCCGAAGGTGATGGCGAAGTGCACGGTGGTCAGCGTCGCGAGCGGATCGGGAAAACCGGCGAAGGTGCGGTCATAGCGAGACCAGATCCAGGCCGCCGCGGCGACCAACGGACCGGTGGCGGACAACATCTCGAGGTAGCGACGCGGCGCCGGCGCCAGGTCGTCGGCGAGGAAGCGACGTAAGCCGTACGCCCAGAGCCAAAGCGCGAAGAAGAACGCCGGCGCGGCGGCCAAAGCCATGACGGGCCCGGGCTCGCCGGAGACGACATAAGCCAGAAACCAGAGCCACAGGCCGGGGACGGAGAGCCGGTTGAGCCACTGCGGGAAACCCCGATCCAGATGCTGCGCCCAGACCAGCGCCGCCCAGAAGCAGAGCGCCGCGATAAGCGTAAACCAATCGACGGCAGCGAGGAGGTCCATGCCGTCAGCCTAGGGGCGCAAAAAAGGCGGTCAAGGGAGGTCCCTTGCCGCCTGATGCTTCATAAGGCCGGCTTCAGAGCTTCAAGCCGAGGGCTTCGGAAGCCGTCGCGCGCTCTTCGAGCAGTTCCTTCTCGGTGATCGCGATCTTCTCCTTGGAGAAGGCGTCGATCGGCAGGCCCTGCACGATTTCCCAAGAGCCATCGGCCTTGGTCCGGAGCGGGTAACCGAACATGATGCCCTCCGCGATGCCGTAGTCGCCCTTGGAGAGGACGGCGACGGAGTGCCAGTCGCCGGCCGGAGTCGGGAAATGCAGGCTGCGCAGGGTGTCGAGGGCGGCGTTGGCGGCGGAAGCGGCCGAAGAGGCGCCACGCGCCTTGATCACGGCCGCGCCGCGCTTCTGGACGTCAGGGACGAAGGTCTCCTTGAGCCAGGCGTGGTCGGTGATGACCTGGGTCGCCGGCTTGCCGCCGATGAGGGCGTTGGTGAAGTCAGGATACTGCGTCGAGGAGTGGTTGCCCCAGATGGCCACGTTCTTGACGACGGAATTGTGCGCGCCGGCCTTGGCGGCGAGCTGCGACTTGGCGCGGTTCTCGTCGAGGCGGGTCATGGCGAAGAAGTTCTCGGCAGGCAGGTTGCCGGCGGAACGCAGCGCGATGAGGGCGTTGGTGTTGCAAGGATTGCCGACGACGAGGACCTTGACGGACTTCTTGGCGTTACGCGCGATGGCTTCGCCCTGGCCGATGAAGATCTTTCCGTTGATGCCGAGCAGGTCCTTGCGCTCCATGCCGTCCTTGCGCGGGACCGCGCCGATGAGCAGGCACCAGTCGGCGTCCTTGAAGCCTTCGTTGAGGTCGCCGGTGGCGACGACGTCGGTGAGCAGCGGGAACGCGCAGTCCTGGAGTTCCATCACGACGCCGGCGAGGGCGTTGAGGCCGGGTCCGACTTCGATGAGATTAAGAGCGACCGGCTGGTCGGGGCCGAAGACGGCGCCGGAGGCGAGGCGGAAGATGGCGGCGTAACCGATGTTGCCGGCGGCGCCGGTCACGGCGACGCGAATGGGGGACTTGGAAGCCATAAGAGAATGCCTATCTAGTTAGGCCCGCCCCCGGGAGTGAAGCGGAAACTAAAGCCCGAGCTCGCCTTGCATGAGGTCATCAGCCGCCGGCGCCGACATGCTGTCGCGAACTAATTGTGACAAAGGCGCGGCCGACCGCCCCTCCTGGCCACAGAGCGCCCGGAGCACCAAGGCGGCGGCCAGGGCGTCGTAAAGCGCGCAATGGTAGCGCCTACGGCCGGGCGGACAATGGTCGGCCGCCAGCTCATCCAGCCGGGGGCCGAGGCGTAGGGCTGAGACCAAGGCGCTGAGCCGGAAATCGCCAAGCGAAGGCGCCCAGGCCCGGGCCAGCCGGCAGGTGTCGATCCAAGGACCCCACTCGGCGACCTCGGCGTTCTCGCCGACGAAACCCGGGACGACCGAAGGCCGCGACCAGGTGCCGCGCAACAGGCCGGATTCGACCGAGGCATTATGGGCGGCAAGCAGACCCGTCCGACGGAGGCTGACCCAGCGGTCCCATTCGGACTCGAAGGGCGGGCGTCCCTTGAGCTCCTTGGCGCCGAGTCCGTGGCACTGCGTATCGATGGCCGGAACGGGCACCCGCGAAGCGTGCAGGCTCGTGGCGGCGGAGACGACTTCGCCGCCGAGCAAGGTGGCGACGCCGAACTCGACCACGCCGGTGCGGGCGCTGCCCTCGAAATCGATGACATGGATCGGGACCGAAGACCAGGTGAAGGCGACAGGGCTCATGGGTTCAGCGCCATTCGTGCTTGGGATAACGACCGCGGAGTTCCTTCTTCACGCCTTCGTAGGAACCCTTCCAGAAAGCATCGAGGTCGGTGGTGCGTTGCTGGGTGCGGCGAGCCGGCGACTGGATGCAGACGACCATCGGCACCTTGCCGAGGCAGACACGCAGCTTGCTGCCCGGGAAATCGTAGAGTTCCTGCACGGTCGCTTCGACCTCGGCCTGCCCGTCCTCGGTATACTCGATACGCGCGGGATGCTTCTTGCGCGGCAGGATGATCTTCTCGGGGCAATAGGACTCGAGCGCCATGGCCTGCTCATGCGTCAACCAGCCACGGACGACGCCGAAGACAGGGCGATCGCGGATGTCGCGATAGGCCACGGCGCCGGCGCAGACTTCTTCGATCACCATACGGCGCGCGGCCTCGTCGAACGGCGGGATGCCAAGCTCGGGGCAATGCTTGGAGAGGAAATTGACGCGACGAATCCACGCATCCACGGGCGCGTCCCACTTTTCCAATTCGAGACGGCCGGCGGCGACCTCTTCCGCGAGCAGGCGGCTGGCGGCGTCGGAAGGGGCGTCGTCACGCTCCTTGGCTTCGAGGACGAGGTCGCGGAAGCGGCGCTCGACGCGCGTGACCACGCGGCGCTGCGATCCGTCGTAGCGGACCTGATTGACGGTCGAGAATTCGGCCGGAAAGAGTTCCTGCAACCAGGCCTCCTCGATGGCCGTCGCCAAGGAAAGATAAGTCGTCACGCCGCCGCGCGCCTGGATCTCATCGACCTCGGCCGCGACCAGCAGCTTGGCGTTACGGATGGAAGATTCACGGCGTAGCTCGCCGGTGCGCCCGTGCACCAAGGCGCAGCGCAACGTGCCCGCATCGAGACGGACGGCGAGGCGGTCCGAGAAACCGAGCAGCAGGCAGCGACGCACCGCGGCGGGATCGGCGACTTGGTCGCTGACCGGCAACCCCTGCCCTTCGGCGAGGCGGAGGAACTGGCGGGCGGCTTGGTCGGCCTGACGCGCGGCCTGGCCGTGCACGCCGAAGCGATCACAGGCATCCGCATCAAACTTCATCTCGACCGCGCGCTGGAGAAGCGCCAGCCGCGGGAAGAAGTCGGAGCCGTCTTCCTGTTCGACGGAGTCGCGCGCGTTCTCGGTGCGGTCATCGACCTTGCGGAAAAGGATGTCACGCCCTTGGGCGAGCCCGGCGATACGGCACACTTCATAGACGCAATCAAGGTCGCCCGCTGCGAGGAGCATACGCGCGTAACGCGGATGGGCCGGGAAGACCGACATCCGTCGGCCGAGATCCGTGAGCTTGCCTTGGGCGTCGACGGCGCCGAGGTCGGCAAGGACGGTCAGCGCGCGCTGCAGCGCCTTATCATCCGGCTTCTCATACCAAGGGAAAGTCGCGGCTTCGCCCCAGCCGGACGAAAGCAGCAGCAGGATCGTCTCCGAGAGGTCGACCCGCTTGATCTCCGGGACCTCACGCAGCGGACGAGCTTCGTGGTCGGTCTGCGACCATAGGCGGATGCAACGACCCGGACCGGTACGACCGGCGCGACCGGCGCGCTGTTCGGCGGAAGCCTGGGAGACCGGCTCGACGAGCAGCGTGTCGATGCCACGGTGCGGGTCGAAGCGGGCGATGCGGGCGAGGCCGGCGTCGACCACCGCGCGGACGCCTGGGATGGTCAGGGAAGTCTCCGCGACGTTGGTCGCGACAATCACCTTGCGCCCGGGGCTAGGCTTGACGGCGCGATCCTGCTCTTCCGGCGGAAGTTCGCCGTAGAGCGGCAAGATTTCGACGCCGCCGGATTCCGGAAGATTACGCACCGCTCCAATGGTCCGCATGATCTCATACGAGCCAGGCATGAAGACGAGAATATCGCCTTCGGCTTCCTCGCTGAGGACGCGACGTACCTGCTCCGCCGCGGCGTCCCAGATCGGGCGGGTGGAATTACGCGGCAGATGGGTGTACTCGATCTGGACCGGATAAGTACGGCCGTCGGCGGCCAAGGTCTCCGCGGAGCCGAGCCATTTCGCCACGCCCTCGGTATCGAGGGTCGCGGACATCGCCATGATCAGGAGGTCGGGGCGATGCGTCTCCTGCAGACGACGGGCGAGCGCGAGGGCCACGTCGGAGTGCAAGTTGCGCTCATGGAATTCATCGAACACCACCGCGCCGACGCCCTTGAGCTCGGGGTCCGAGGCCATCTGCCGAAGCAGCAAGGCCTCGGTCACGAACTTGATGCGCGTCTGGGCCGACTCGACGCGCTCGAAGCGGATCTGGTAGCCCACCTCGCCGCCGAGACGCACGTTGCGCTCCTGCGCGATGCGCGCGGCGAGGAGGCGGGCCGCGATGCGGCGGGGCTGGAGGACGACGATCTGCCCTTGGACGAGGTTCAGGTCCAAGAGCATCTGCGGGATGCGGGTCGACTTGCCCGAGCCCGTCGGTGCGCGAAGCACCAGCCGGCGCACGCGTCCGCAAGCGGCGACCAGGTCGGCCTGCAGTGCGTCGATGGGCAAGGGCTGCTTCATGGCACGTCGAGGGGGATGAGGCGGGCGCTCGCCCTGCCCTGCCGCACCGTAATCCGGGCCACCGTCACGGGAAGGTTAAAGCGTCGCGGACCGGCGCTGCCAGGGTTGAGACGGAGCACGGCACCTTCCTGCTCGATCTTCGGGACGTGCGTATGTCCCGTGATGACGACGTCCGGCCGGAAGGCGGCTTCGGCGACAGGCAAGTGGCCGTGATGGACGAGGACACGGAGGCCGGCGACGACCTGCAGCGAGGTCAGCGGCAACGTGTCGTCGTCGTCGCAGTTACCCGCGACCGCATGGCACGGCGCGAGCTCGGCGAGCTGCGGGACGATCAACGGGCCGCAGACGTCGCCGGCATGGAAGATCACGTCGCATCCTTCGAGCGCCAGGATGGCCTCGGCACGCAGCCGGCCATGCGTGTCGGAGATGACGCCGATCTCGAACGACGGCTCCACGGTCAGAGCGGGCGGCGCAGCTTGCCGGCCGGGATCGGCCGCAGGGCCGTGAAGTCGGCGCCGATGGTGGTCTTCAGCTTATCCTTCAGTCCGGGCGGCAGCGACTCGACCGCCTCGATGAATTCCTTGTCGCCTGGGAAGGCCGTCTTACCGACCTCGGCGACCGGCAGGCTGGCGAGAGCGGATTCGGGGAAGACGAAGTCGGCACGGCGGTCGGAGTGGGCGGCTTCGTTCTCGGCGGACTCGACATCGAGCGGCGGCAGGGAGTCCTCGAGGTTACCGGAGTCCTCGACCGGTACGTCGACGAAACGGGAAGGCGTGGCCACGAACTTGGCGGGCGGCGCTTCGGCCGGGACGGCGGGCGCGGCCGGTTCGACGACAGCTTCAGGGGCCGCCGGCGTGGTCCTTATTTTTTTTTGGCCGGGCTCCCGAGGGAGACCAGCTGCGGCGGCGGCGATGTCTTTGATGAGCAGGTCTATCGACCGTGACCTACTTTGCTCGATCGCCTTGAGCAGCGTCACCTCGAAGTTCGCGCGGGGCGAAAGGCCTTGGCGGATACCGTTCTCCCCTTCCTGCAGGCACTCGAGGAGGCGAACCAGCTGTTCGGTCGCCAGTGGCGCGCCGAGCTGGGCGGAGGTACCGCCGGAGCGGACGGAATCAAGGGTGGCGGCACGCACGCGGACCTGGAGGTCGGCGAGCACGCGCAGCAGATCGCGGCCTTCGGCGTGGAAGGCGTCGCAGAGAGTGAGGACCTTCTTACCGTCGCCGGTCGAGATGCCTTGGCAGAGGTCGGTGACCTGCTGGGCCGAGGCGAGTCCGTAGATGGAAAGCACGTCGGCTTCCGTGATCTGCTTGCCGGCGAAAGAGATAACCTGGTCCAAGATGGACTGGGAGTCGCGCATGCCGCCGGCGGCGAGGCGGGCGATCGCCGTGAGGGCGTGCTGATCGGCGGTCACGCCGTCGGCCTTGACGATGCGGGCGAGCTGGGCGGCGATGACTTCCTCGGAGATCGGATGGAACTCCAGGCGCTGGCAGCGGGAGGTGATGGTCGGCAGGACCTTATCGGCCTCGGTCGTGGCCAGGATGAACTTCACCCAGGGCGGCGGCTCTTCGAGGGTCTTGAGCAGCGCGTTGAAGGCGTCCTTCGTGAGCTGGTGGACTTCGTCGATGATGAAGACCTTGAACGGGCAGCTCGTCGGGGAGAACTGGCACTCATCGCGGATCTTCTTCGCGTCCTCGATGGAGCGGTTGGAGGCGGCGTCGATCTCGACGACATCGAGGCAGTTGCCCTGCTCGATCGCGAGGCAGACCGGGTCGTCGAGGGAGAAGTCGGGCTTCGGGCCGCCGGCGCAGTTCAGGGCCTTGGCCAGGATGCGGGCGGTGGTGGTCTTACCGGTGCCGCGCGGGCCGACGAAGAGATAGGCATGCGCCATGCGCTTCGTCTCAAGCGCATTGCGGAGCGTCTTGACGATATGCTCCTGCCCGACGAGCTCGTCGAAGCGGCGGGGACGCCAGCGGCGCGCGATGACCTGGAAGCCGGGTGCAGACACTGGCGTCTAGGTAAGGTCGGGCCGAAGGGGTGTCAACGGGGCAAACCCCGGCTTATTCCCATTCGATGGTCGCCGGCGGCTTCGACGAGACGTCGTAGACCACGCGGTTGATGCCCTTCACCTCGTTGATGATGCGGGTCGAGGCGCGCTGCAGCACGTCGTACGGCAGGCGGGCCCAGTCGGCGGTCATCGCGTCGGAGGAAGTCACCGCGCGCAGGGCGCAGACGTTGTCGTAGGTACGGCCGTCGCCCATGACGCCGACGCTGCGCACCGGCAGGAAGACCGCGAAGGCCTGCCAGACCTTGGCGTACTGGCCGGAGGTGCGGAGCTCGTTGATGAAGATGTCGTCGGCCTTGCGGAGCACTTCGAGGCGTTCCTTGGTGATGTCTCCGCAGACGCGGACGGCCAGGCCGGGACCCGGGAACGGGTGACGCCAGACCATCTCATGGGGCAGGCCGAGGGCTTCGCCGAGGGCGCGGACCTCGTCCTTGAAGAGCTCGCGCAGGGGCTCGAGCAGCTTGAGCTTCATGTGCTTCGGCAGGCCGCCCACGTTGTGGTGGCTCTTGATCGTCGCGGCGGGTCCGCCATTGGGCGAAAGCGATTCGATGACGTCGGGGTAGAGCGTACCCTGGGCGAGGAAGTCGACCTTGCCCTTCTTCGTGCGCTGGACCTCGGCGATGGAGCGTTCGAAGACCTTGATGAACTCGTGGCCGATGATCTTGCGCTTACGCTCGGGGTCGGTGACGCCCTTGAGCTTGCGGAGGAAGACCGCGGAGGCGTCGACGACGCGGAGGTCGACCTTGAACTTGCCGCGGAACATCTTCTCGACCTGGGCGCGCTCGTTGAGGCGCAGCAGGCCGTTGTCGACGAACACGCAGGTCAGCTGCTTGCCGATCGCGCGCTGGATGAGGGCGGCCGCGACGGAGGAGTCGACGCCGCCGGAGAGGCCGAGGATGACCTGCGACTTGCCGACCTTCTCGCGGATCTCGCGGACGGCCGTCTCGACGTAGTCGTCCATCTTCCAGGTCGGCTTGCAGCGGCAGATGCGGAAGAGGAAGTTGCGGAGGATGTCGATGCCGCGCTCGGAGTGGGCGACCTCGGGGTGGAACTGGATGCCGTAGAAGCGACGCTTGGGGTCCTCGATGACGGCGCACTCGGAGTTCTCGGTCGAAGCGACGGCCTTGAAGCCGCGCGGGAGACGGGTGATCTTGTCGCCGTGGGAGTTCCACACGCGGAGCGGGGACTTCAGCCCCTGGAGGAGCTGTGAACCCTTGCCGAAGGAAAGGACGCCGTGGCCGTATTCGCGATGCGAGCTGCTGGCGACGTTGCCGCCGAGCATCTGGCCCATGAGCTGAACGCCGTAGCAGATGCCGAGGACCGGCAGGCCCATCTCGAAGACGCCCGGGTGCGGGTGGGGCGAGCCCTTCGCCTTCACGCTGTCGGGGCCGCCGGAGAGGATGACGCCGACGACGCCATCGGCGCGCAGGGTCTCAGGCGTGACGCCGAAGGGATAGATGCGGGAGTGGACGTTGCATTCCCGGACGCGGCGCGCGATGACCTTGGTCAGCTGCGAACCGAAATCGAGGATGGCGATGGACTGGGTGGCCATGATGGGAAAGTGTGAGGGGTTCAGAACTTGAGGCGAACATTGTTCCATCCGCAACGGGGGCAGACGGCTTCCTCGCGGCGGCGGGGCCGGACGTAGGTCAGGCTGCAACGGACGCAGGAAAAGGCGGAATTGATGCGGCGGTGGTCCGAGAGGAGCACGTCGCGTCGGTCGTACCACGCCTGCAATCCGAACAGGATGACCGCGGCCAGCCCGGCCAGGAAGGCCAGGAAGGCGCCGAGGTCGACGGGGATCTGCATGGGCGGGAGGTTCGGAAAAGGCGAGACGCGCCAGCCGGGGGGCGGACGCGTCTCGGGTTCAAGCCTGGGCGGTCAGCTCAGGCCTGCGCAGGAGCGGCGGCCGCTTCCTTCTTGGCCTTGGGCTTGCGCGCCGTCTTGGCCTTCGGGGTCATGGCCGGGGACTTGTCGTCCTTGGCCACGAGCTCGATGAGGGCGGTCTCGGCCGCGTCGCCCTTACGGGCGCTGAGCTTGTAGATACGGGTGTAGCCGCCGTTGCGACCGAGGAACTGCTGCACGCGCTCCTTGAACAGGAGCTGGGCGGCGTCTTCGTTGCGCAGCTTGGCGATGGCCAGGCGGTAGTAGTGAAGCTTCACCGACTTGTCGGCGGACTGCTCGGCCTTCTTGGCGTAGGTGATGATCTGCTCGGCGAAAGGACGGAGGGCCTTGGCGCGGGACAGCGTCGTGGTGATGCGCGCGTTGGTGAACAACGCGGACGCGAGGTTGGCGACGAGGGAGCGGCGGTGGGCCGTCTTGACGCCAAGGACGTGATTGTGTTTGCGGTGACGCATGAGGGTGGGTTCCGGTCTGGATTAGGCGTTCACGCCCTTGTCGAGGAGGCCTTCGTTGATCTTCTGTCCGAGCGACAGGCCGAGCTGCTCGAGCTTGGCCTTGATCTCGTTGAGGGACTTCTTGCCGAAGTTGCGGTACTTGAGCATCTCCTGCTCGGTCTTCATCGCCAGTTCGCCGACGGTGTTGATGTTGGCGTTGTTGAGGCAGTTCGCCGCGCGGACGGAGAGTTCGATCTCGTTGACGGACATGTTGAGCAGCTTGCGGAGACGGTTGGTCTCTTCGCTGATCTCCTTGTGGCCGGTCTCGAACTCGACGGAGTCGGCGGAGACGGTGTCGAAGACTTCGAGGTGGTGGCGCAGGATCGCGGAGGCTTCCTTGAGGGCTTCGTCCGGGGTGATGCGGCCGTCGGTGGAGACTTCGAGCACGAGCTTGTCGTAGTCGGTCTTGTCGCCGGAGCGGGTGGACTCGACGGAGTACTTCACGAGGGTGACCGGCGAGAAGAGGGAGTCGACGGGGATGGAACCGATGGCCTGTTCGACCTTCTTGTTCTCCTCGGCGGAGGCCCAGCTGCGGCCCACGGTGACTTCCAGGTCGGCGTAGAAGCGACGCTTGCGGTCGAGGGTGCAGATGACCTGGTCAGGATTGACGAGGGTGACGGTCGCGCCCTTGGTCTCGAACTTGATGTCCGAAGCCTTCACGGGGCCGGTCTTGTTGACGTCGATGGTGCCCTTGAAGGCCTCGCGCTTGTTGGCCTCGGTGCGGATGCGCACCTTCTTGAGGTTGAGGACGATCTCGGTGACGTCTTCGACGACGCCTTCGATCGGCTGGAACTCGTGCTGCACGCCTTCGATCGTCACCGCGGAGATCGCGGCGCCTTCGATGGAGCTCAGCAGGATGCGGCGGAGCGAGTTGCCGACGGTGTGACCGAAGCCGGTCTCGAAGGGTTCGGCGAAGTACTTCGCGTAGGTGGGGGTGGCGGAAGACTCCTCTTTCTTGAGGGTCTTGGGGCGTTGGAATTGTCCGAGGCGCTTGGTCATGTCTGTGGGTCCGTTGGGTGTTGGGTCGTGGCGTGGATCAGCGGCTGTAGAATTCGACGATGATCTGGACGTTGACGTCGGAGGGGAGTTCTTCCTTGGCGGGCTCGCGGACGATCTGGCCGTTGAGCTGCTCAGGCAGGACGACGAGCCAGGCCGGAGCGGAGCGACCCTGGCCTTCTTCGACGGCGCGGGTGGCGAGCTGCTTGGAAGAGGTGCGGTCGCGGACTTCGATCTTCTCGCCGGGCGAGGTGGCGTAGCTGGCGACGTCGACCTTGTGTCCGTTGATGCGGATGTGGCCGTGGGCCACGAGCTGGCGGGCGGCGGCGCGGGAGTTGGCGAAACCGAGGCGGAACACCACGTTGTCGAGACGGGTCTCGAGGATGCGGAGGAAATTGTC
>CALPIW020000035.1 GCA_943323725.2 Polynucleobacter meluiroseus
CCGAGGGGATCATGTTCTGGTCGAGGCGCACGGCGTGGCCAGGGAAGATCTGTTCGAGGCGACGGAGCACGTCCTTGCGGACGAACTCGATCGTCTCTTGGTAACGCAGTGAAAGCACCTGAGTGATCGTACCGCGGTTGAACTGCTGGTCGCCCACGCCCTTGTCGCCGTCCTTCCAGATGGTCTGGTTGACGTCGGTCTCGCGATGGAGCGCCGAGCCGAAGCGCTGCTTGAGGTCCTCGGCCGTCTCACGGCTGATGCGCAGCGCGACGCTGAGGTCGTTGGTGAGATGCTCGCCGCCCACGGGGATCGAGCCCGCGCAGAGGATGTGCTCCTTGTAGTAGAGGATCCAGTCGGTCGTGCCGGCGCCCATGTCGATGACGAGCACCCCGCCCTGCTTGTCGGCGTCGCTCGCCGTCGCGCAGGCGGCGGCGTGGGAGGCGAGGATGAAGTCGCGGACGCGGATGCTCAGGCCGTTGACCATGCCCACGCGCATGCGCATGTTGCCTTCTTCCATCGTCACGCGCCAGAAATTCACCTCGAGACGCTTGCCCGTCATGCCGACGGCGTTGCCGATCGGACGGTTGTCCAGCATCGTCGGCTGGCGCATGTAGAGCAGCGTGCTGCGTCCCGCCGGCGGCTCGAGGCGCTTGGCCGAGGCGATGGCGTCCGCGACGTCCTTGGCGGTGACCTTGCCGTCGTGCGCAGGCACGGCGATGAAGCCCTTCACGCGCTCGCCTTCGGCGGCCGGTCCGGACAACGAGAGGTAGACCTGTTCGACCGCGCGCCCGGAGCCGCGCTCGATGTCGTTCACGACCTCATGCACGCAATGGGTGAGCTTCTCGAGGTCGGTGACGGTGCCTTTGACGACGCCTTCGGTGCGGCGCTCGCTGAAGCTGAGCATGCGGGCCTTGCCGTCGATGACCTGTCCGAGGAGGCTGGCGGTCTTGTGCGTGCCGATATCGATGACGGCGATGAGGGAAGGAAGGGGTTTGGGGGTCATCGGAGAGGGAGGGCGGCGGGGGCGGTGACGGGGACGAGGCGAGGTTCAGGGACGGGCGAAGCGGCGTTGGTGCGGTTCTGGATGGACATCTTGAGCACGTAGGCCGACGCGGTGGTGCCGGGCCGGCGCAGGAGTTCGTCGACGTTGATGCGGCCGAGCAGCACGAGCTCGTTACGCCAGTTGGCGGTGGAGAAGACGATCTCGACCAAGGCGGGGCGGTCCATCGGCTGGGTGCCGGGGCGGACGGTGACGCGGAGGTTCGAGCCGGGCGAATCCTCCTGCGCGCCGAAGCAGTCGCGCAGCGAGACGGCCGACCACTGCTTGTAGAGCTGCGGATAGCTCGTGCGCACGGTCAGCAGGAAGGGCGCGGCGATCTCGATGCCGTCGATGAGCAGGTCGTCATCCGTCCCGGTCGAACGGAAATGCTGGATCTCCGGCAGGTTGCGGACCGCCTGTTCGGGGTAACCGACGCCGGCGAAGGTCTTTCCGTCGGCGGCCACGAGACGCACCTGCATCGCGGCGTTCTTCTCGGCGAGGCTCACGATCTTGGCGACGGCGAGCCGCTCGCGCAGGGTGATCTCGAGCGTGCCGTCGCCGCGCCGGCGCACGTCGGCCGCGACGACCTGGTTGTCGGCCTCGAGCTCGGCCTTGATGGAACGGACGTCACGCGCGAAGCCTTCGGGGCCCGCGGCGACGACCTTCTTCACGAAGGCTTCGGCAAGGAAGCCGTCCGTCTGGAAACGCAGCTTGGCGGCAGGAGCGCCCGCCGTGGACTCGTCGACGGCCCACCAGAGCAGCGCGAGGAGCACGCCGAGGAAGAGCGCGGCGACGACGGTCGGCAGTTTGGAACGCACGACGCGCTTACGGCCGAGTTCGCCGGCCGGCACGCGCTGCACGTCCTGCGGCACGAGGGCGCGCCAGTCACGGTCGGCCTGCCCGCGGAAGGCGTCGCGACGTCGGCCGAACAAGGAATCGAAGAGGCCCATGGTCAGCGGCGGTCGGGTTGGGTGGCGCGCGCGAGGGCCAGGGCGGCCATGCGGCGCACGAGCGCGGGGAAATCGAGCCCGACGCAGGAAGCGCTCTTGGGCATCAGGCTGGTGGCGGTCATGCCGGGCATCGTGTTGATCTCGAGGAAATAGAAGCGTCCGTCCGGCTCAAGGAAGACATCCGCGCGGGCGAAGTCCCGGCAGCCGCAGGCGGCGAAGAGGCGCGCGGCGGCCTCGCCGATGGCGGCGGTGAGCTCGGCGGGGATCGGCGCGGGGAAGAGGTACTCCGAGGCGCCCTTGGTGTACTTGGTCTGGTAATCGTAGACCCCGGTGAGCGGGACGATCTCGACGAGGCCCATGGGGCGCCCGTCCAGCAGGCCGATCGACATCTCGCGACCGCGGAGGCGGCGTTCGGCCATCCACTGCCCGGAGGCGGGAATCTCGGCCAGGGCCTTGGCCACGGCGGCCTCCCCTTCCAGCATGTAGAGACCGACGCTGCTGCCCTGGTCGGAGGGCTTGATCACCAGATGTTCGCCCAAGGCGGCCACGAGCGCGGCGGCCGTCGGCTTGGCGGCGCCCGCGAAGGCGACTTCGGGAATGGCCGGGACCCCGGCGGCGCGCATGGCCTGCTTGGTCGCGACCTTATCCATGCAGAGCCGGTTGGCGGCCGAAGCGCAGCCGGCGAAGGCGATCCCGCGGGCTTCGAGTTCGGCTTGGGCGCGGCCGTCTTCGCCCCAGCCGCCGTGCAGGACGGGGAAGACGACGTGCTGGGCGGCATCGAGCCAATCGGGCAAGGCATCGGTCATCAGTTCGACGAGCCGGGCGCCGGGCAGGACTTCGGCCACGGCCTTGCCGGAACGGAGCGAGACCTCACGTTCGGAGGAAAGACCTCCGCAGAGAATGACGATCTGGGGCGCGGTGGTCATAGGAGTTCCTTCCATTCGCGGCCGAGCGCGACGATCTCCGGCTGGAGTTCGACGCCCTGGCGGGCCTTCACCTCGGCGCGGACCGTCCGCATGAGCGCGAGGAAGTCCGCGGCCTTGGCGTCGCCGGCATTGACGAGGAAGTTGGCGTGGGTCGGCGAGACCGAGACGGGACCGACGGCGCGGCCTTTGAGCCCGCTGAGGTCGATGAGCCGGCCGGCCTTGTCGCCTTCGGGATTGCGGAAGACGCAACCGGCGCTCGCCTCGCGCGGCTGCGAGGCGCGGCGGCGCGCGGCCAGGTCGTCCATGCGACCGCGGATGGCGGCGGGATCGTCGGCCGTAGGGGAACGCAGGACGGCGGAGAGGACGACCGCGCCGTGCAGCTGCGGGCAATCGCGGTAGAGGGCGTCGAAACAGTCGCGGCGCGCGGCGCGCACGCGGCCCTGCGGCGTCAGCCATTCGATGGATTCGACGACGTCGAAGATCCAGCCGCCCATCGCGCCGGCGTTCATGCGCAAGGAGCCGCCGACGGTGCCGGGAATGCCTTCGAGGAATTCGAAGCCGGTGCGGCCTTCGCGCGCGGCCACGCCGCACAGCTCCTTGAGGCGGGTGCCGCCGCCGACGCGGAAACGGCCTTCGCCGAGGTCGGTCACGGCGCCCCAGCGGGCGGCGTCGAGATGCAGGATCAGGCCGTCGTAACCTTCGTCGGGTACGAGGAGATTGGAGCCGCGGCCGAGGACGAACCAGCGGAGATCGAGTTCGGCCGCCGCGCGCAGGAGGGTGACGAGGTCGTCGACGGAAGCGGGTTCGGCATACCAGCGGGCCGCGCCGCCGAGGCCCAGCGTGGTGCGACGGGCGAGCGGTTCGTTGGCGCGGAGGACGCAGTCCGGGGAAAGACGGCCGGCGACGAGGTCGGGCAGGTCCGCGGTCAGGACGCCTTCGCCGCGACGGCGCAGCACCTTGGCGTACGCCTCGGCGTCGCGCTCGATGTCGCCTGCGCCCACGAAGGCCACCACGGTGTCGGCGCCCTCGGCGAGCGCGTCGAGCAAGGCCGGCAGCGTGCGACGGTCCTCGACGAGACGGTGCGCGGAACCGGCGACGATCGCGTCCGACCCGCCGCCTTCGACGGCGGCTTCGCCGGCGGAATAGACCGGGAGCACGAGCGCCTGGTCGGCCACGGCGAGCGCGTCGCGGAACTCGCGGGCATACTGGCGCGTGCGGGTGTGGCGATGCGGCTGGAAGACGACGAGCAAGCGGCCGGCGTGCGTCTCGCGCACCCACTGGAGGAGCGCCGCGATCTCCGTCGGATGATGGGCGTAGTCGGCGAGCACGCGCAGGCCGGTGCGTTCGAAGAGGACGTCCTGCCGGCGACGGATGCCGCGCCAGCGGGCGAGCGGTTCGGCGACGAGCCCGCCCGTGATGAAGTGCGTGACCGCGAGCGCGAGCGAGGCGTTCGAACGGTTGAAGGTGCCCGCGACCGGCAGGTTGAACTGGCCCGCGGGGAAACGTCCGCCGAGCGCCACGACCGAGGAGGCATGACCGCCCTGCACGAGCCGGCAGGAGTAATCGCCTTCGTCGCCGACCCGGATGACCGGCACCTTGAGGCCGACGACGAGGCGCTCGAGCCGCGCGTTGCCGACGGGGATCACGACGGCGGAACGGGTACGTTCGAAGAGCGCCCGGAAGACGGCTTCGAGCGCGGCCTCGTCGCGGTAATAATCGGGATGATCCCAGTCGAGGTTCACCGCCACGGTGACGTCGGGCGAGAACGCGCCGATCGTGCCGTCGCTCTCATCGACCTCCGCGACGACCCAGGGCGAAGCCGCCGAGGCGCGCGCGGGCGGGAACGTCGGGTCGCGGAAGAGGCCGCCGAGCACGTAGCCGAAGTCGGCGCCCGCGCTGGCGAGCGCGGCGACGAGCAGACCGCAGGTGGTGGTCTTGCCGTGGCTGCCGCACACGGCGACGAAGCGGCGCCCGGCGACGGCTTCGGCGAGGAGTTCGCCGCGACGCAAGGTACGCACGCCATGGCCTTCGGCGAGCGCGAGCGCGGGATGGCCGGGCTTCACCGCGCTGGAGCGGCCGACGACGGTCGGACGACGGCCCGCCGCCCAGGGGTCGCGCAGGAGCGGCACTTCGCCGTTGGCGAGCTGGAGCTCCATCGGGCTGCCGGTCGCGTCATCCCAGCCGGAGACTTCCCAGCCATCGTCTTTCAGGTAGAGCGCGAGCGGGCCGACGCCCATGCCGCACGCCCCGAGCATCCAGGCGGAACCGCTCATGCGGGGGCGCCGCCGGCGAGGGCGACGGTCTCCGTGGCGAGGGCTTCCCAACGGTTGCCCGCGTCGGCCAGCGCGAGCGCGTCACGCATGGCGGCGAGCGCCGTGTTGTCATGCAGGCGGCCGAAGACGAGGGCGGCGAGGCGATCCAGTTCCGCCTCAGGCAGCAGGAGCGCGGCGCCGGTGCGCGCGCTCTCGCGGGCGTTGGCCGTCTGATGGTCGTCGGCCGCGGACGGCAGCGGGATGAGGACGGCGGGCGTCCGGCAGGTCGCGAGTTCGGCGAGCGTGCCCGCGCCGGCGCGCGCGACGGCGAGGTCGGCGGCGGAATAGGCCGCGGCCATCTGATGGCAGAACGGCAGGAACTTCACCACGGACTGCGGCGTCCGCACCTCATCCTCGCGGCCGCCGGGGCCGGTAAGGCAGAGCACATGCACGCCGCGCTCGGCGAAATCCGCGAGATGGGCTTCGACCCAACGGTTGAGCCGGGCGGCACCTTGGCTGCCGCCGACGACGAGCACGAGACGGCCGGCGGGCGGCAGGCCGAGCGCGCGACGCGCGGCCTCGCGGGCTTCGGGGCGGATCTCGGCGCGCACGGGATAACCGGAATCATGCTGTCGCTCCGCGGCGACGCCCGGCAGACGGACGCCCGTGGGCAGGTGGACCGACGTCGCGAAACGCGCGATCAGCCGCACGGCCTTGCCGGGGTGGCGGTTCGCCTCGTGCACGAGGATGGGCACGCCGGCGAGGCGGCACGCGAGCGCGGGCGCGAGGCTCATGAAGCCGCCGAAACAGACGAGCACCGACGGACGGAACTCCCGCAGCAGGCGCCACGAAGACCAGACGGCGCCGAGGAGCGCGGGAAAGAAGAGCAGACGGCCGACGAGGCCCGGGCCGAAGCCGCGGCCCTTGCCCGGCACGAAGCGCAGGCGCGGGTAATGCGCGGTCATGCGCGCGTCGACGGCCTTACGGCTGACGATCAGCCGGCATTCATGGCCTTCCTCGGTGAGCCGCTGGGCGAGGGCGATGCCGGGCGCGAGATGGCCGCCGGTACCGCCGCAGGCGAGCAGCACGCGGCTCATGCGCGCGCCTCCTTCGGCTCGAAGGCCGGCTGGCCCGAGGCGCGGACGCAGTTGAGGATCAGGCCCACCATGCAGGCCATGATCACGAGATTGGTGCCGCCGTAGCTGATGAACGGGAGCGAGATGCCCTTGGTCGGCAGCAGGCCGGTGACGACGCCCATGTTGATGAGCGCCTGGAAGACCAGGAAGAGCGTGGCGCCGAGGCAGACGTTGAAACGATAGAGGTCGGCGGTGTGGCGCATCGCGCGGTAGGCGCACCAGAAGATGCCGAGGTACGCCAGCGCCACGAGCGTCGTGGCGGCGAGCCCGTACTCTTCGCCGATGACGGAGAAGACGAAGTCGGTGTGGGCCTCCGGAAGGTAGGCGCGCCCCTGCAGGCCGTTCGCGGCGCCCTTCCCCGTCAGGCCGCCGACGCCGAAGGCCACCATGCCTTCGAAGAGCTGATAAGCCTCGTCGCCGCGTTTCTCCCACGGCTCGAGGAACGAAGTGAAACGACGCAGACGGTTGGGCCAGTTGAGGATCAGGACGGTGAGGCCGCCGAGGCCGAGCAGGAAACTCGGGATGACGTAGGCCCAGCGGACGCCGGAGACCAGCATCATCACGCCGCCCACGGCGCAGCAGAGCAGGATCGTGCCGAGGTCGGGACCGAAGGCGATGCAGGCGGCGATGCCGAGCAGCACGCCGACCGGCTTGACGAAGCCTTCGCGGCAATCGATCCAGCCGCGGTCCGTGAAGATGAACGGCTTGCGATCGCGCAGCCGGTAGAGCGGGAACTTGTTCGGCAAGGTATGCCGCTGCATGACCGCGAGGAAATGCGAGAGCACGAGGACCAGGGCGAGCTTGCCGAGGTCGGACGCCTGCAGGCGGAAGAAGCCGAAGTCGATCCAGCGCCAGGAGCCGTTGACCGAGACGCCGATGCCGGGCACGCGCGCGAGGACCATCAGCCCGCAAGCGACCCAGAGGATCGGCACGCGCCAGGCGCGGGCCATGTCGAGGTCGAGCCGGAAGAACGCGAGGCCGGCGATGAACGCGACCGGCACGTAGGCCAGCTGGCGGTAGAAGGCGGCGGTGCGGTTGCTCGCCGAGAGCGAGATGCCCGCGCTGTACTGCACCATCAGGCCGAACAACGCCAGGGTCACGGCGAGCACGAAGATGCCGAGGGCGTACCCACCCAGGGCGCCCGGCTCCTCCTGCTTGACCTTGATGACCATGGCGTGCGGCGGCGCGGCGGCTTACTTCTTGTCCGGAGCGGCGACCGGGGCGGGCGCGGTGCCGGTGAGCGGGACGAGCTTGAGCGGAGCGAAGGTCGGGGCGGGCGCGGGCGCGACCTTCGGGGCGGCGGCCTTGGGCGCGGCGGCCTTCGGGGCGGCGGAGGGAGCCGAGGCCGACGGGATCGTCAGGACCTGGCCGGGCTTGAGCATGGCGTTCAGCGAGAGGCCGTTCGCCTTGGCGAGCGCGGAGATCGAGACGTTCTCGTTCTTGGCGACGCCGAAGAGCGTCTCACCCTTGATGACGGTGCGCTTGCCGCCCGGACCGACCGGACCGTTCGCGGAGAGCTTGGTCGGCGCCGGGGTCGGCAGACGGTCGGAAGGCACGGCGGCCGGAGCCGGCGCGACGGCCGAGGGGGCGGCGACCGGACGGGCGCCACCGGAGAAGGCGGCGGAGTCGCCGGGCTGTTCGAAGCCGCTGGTGCTGCGGCAGCCGTTGACGCCGACGAGGACGGCGATGACGCAGAGGTGCACGAGCACGACGGCGGTGACGGTGATGATGGGTCGCATGTTGGTGTGGGTGTTGGGACTGGGTGGGTTTGGTGTGAGAAAATCAGGAACGCTGGGAGAGGGCCGTGGCCGCGCGTTCGAAGACGAGGCCGCGCTCGGAGTAGCTGCGGAACTGGTCGAAGCTGGAGAAGCCCGGGCTGAGCAGGATCACGGCGGGACCCTGCGCGTCCTTGGCGGCGCCGACGACGGCGTCCTGCAGCGCCGGATAGCAGCGGGCGGGTTTGCCGAGCTCGTCGAAGTGGCGCTTGAGCTCCTCGGCGGTCTCGCCGATCAGGCAGGCGGACTCGATGAGCGGGGCGATGCGGCGCACGAAGCGGCCGAGGTCCCCGCCCTTCCACTTGCCTCCCCCGATCCAACGGACCGGGACGCTGAACTGCGAGAGCGCGGCTTCGACCGCGTGGAAATTGGTGCCCTTGGAGTCGTTCCAGAACTCGACGCCCTTGTTCTCCGCGACCTTGCGCAGGCGGTGCGGCGGGAGCCGGAAGAGGCGGGCGGCCTCCTCGAGCTGACGGAGCGGCAGGCCGCGGGCCTGCCAGTACTTGACGAGCAAGGCCCAGTTCTCGCGCTGCGGCCAGCTGTCGAACACCGAACCGGCCGGCACGGTGTCCGTCACCTCGGCGCGCGTGGCGACGAGGGTCTCGGCGGGCAGTTCGATGCCGAAGGCGCGCGCGGCGGCGACGACGGATTCGCCGACGACGAGGATGCCGCCCGGCATCATGCGCTCGATCAGGCGGTACTTCGCCCGGAAATAGCTCTCGAGCTCGCCGTGACGGTCGAGGTGGTCCTCGTCGAAGTTGGACCAGAGCACGGCCTCGGGCGTGAAGTGACGGAGGTCCTCCGCCTGGAAGGAGCTGACCTCGACGACCGCGAGGAAGGAGCCGTTGGAGACGGTGCGGTGCAGCGAGGTGAGCGGGAGGCCGACGTTGCCGCAGGCGATGGCGTCGAGGCCGGCGCGCTTGAACGCGAACGAAAGGAACTCGGTGATGGTCGTCTTGCCGTTGGTGCCGGTCACGGCCACGGCCGGCCCCGTCCAGAGGAGCGCGCCGAAGTCGAGCTCGGTGAGGCAATGCAGGCCCGCGCGGCGGGCGGCGAGCAGCCACGGGTGCGTCTGCGCGAAGCCGGGGCTGTAGACGAGCAGGTCGTGACGCGCGGCCTCCTCGGGCCCGAACCCGCGGTTCTCGCCGCGTTCGTCGTAGATGACCGAGGCGAAACCGCCCGCGGCGAGCGAGTCGGCGACGGAACGGCCGCTGACGCCTTCGCCGAAGATCGCGGCGGGCCGGGCGAGCCGGCGACGGAGGGACTCGGGGAACTCGCTCATCGCAGCTTGAGGGAGAGCAGCCCGAGCAGGCCGCAGAGGAGCGAGAGGATCCAGAAGCGCGCCACGACCTTGGTCGCGGGCCAGCCCTTCTTCTGGAAGTGGTGATGGATGGGCGTCATCAGGAACAGCCGCTTGCCGCCCGTGCGCTTGAAGTAGGCGACCTGCAGGATGACGGAGACGGCTTCGACGACGAACACGCCGCCGACGATGGCGAGCAGGAAGGGCTGACGCATCAGGCACGCGACCGCGCCGAGCGCGCCGCCGAGGCCGAGCGCGCCGACGTCGCCCATGTAGATCTCCGCCGGCGCGGCGTTATGCCAGAGGAACACGAGGCTGCCGCCGAAGAGCGCGGCGCAGAAGACCGCGAGCTCGCCGGCGCCCGTGACATGGCGGATGCGCAGGTAGGAGGCGAACTCCGCATGGCCCGCGAGGTAGGCCACCACGCCGAGGATGGCCGTCGTGATCAGCACGCAGCCGATGGCGAGGCCGTCCAGGCCGTCGGTGAGGTTCACGGCGTTCGAGCAGCCGACGCAGACGAGGATGAAGAATCCGCCCGCGACGGCGAGACACGCGGCGAGGGGCCAGCCCAACGAACCGGCTGACCACAGCGGCTCCTTGAGGACGGGCAGCCAGATCTCGGCGAGGCCTTCGCGGTAGGACGGGTCGAGCAGGACGATCCCGAAGGCGGTGAGCGCCACGAAACCCTGGCCCGCGAGTTTGAAACGCGCGGAGATGCCGTCGGAGCTGCCGTGGCGGACCTTGAGCCAGTCGTCGTAGAGCCCGACGAGGCCCATGCCGACGAGGCACCAGAGCGAGGCGAAGACGAGGACGCCCGGACGCGCCCAGAGGAGCACGGCGGGGATGGTCGCGGCGGCGATGATCAGCCCGCCCATGGTCGGCACCTTGCCTCCTTCCTTGGCGAGTTCACCCATGAGGGCCTTGGAACGCTCGGGCTGGCGCAGGCGCGCGAGGACGCCGATCAGCCGGCCGGAGAAGAGCATGCCCAGCAGGAGGGCCGTGACGCCGGCGAGGATCGCGCGGACGGTGATGTAGTCGAAGAGGCGGAAGGGCCCCCAGGCGTGGACGAGTTCGCTGAGACGGTAAAGCATCCTAGTGGAAGGTAAGCGCGGCGCGCAGGGCGGGAGGCAGGCAGCGTTCGAGCGCGAACGAGCGGCTGCCCTTGAGGAAGACATGGCCGCGATGGGCGGCCACGCGGGCGGCGGCCTCCTCGATCGTGGCGGCGAGGAAACCCGCCTCCGGGTGCGCGACTCCCTGCAGGAACGCCGCCGCATCGCCGCCGAAGACGACCACGCGGTCGTCCGGACGGAGAGGCAG
>CALPIW020000036.1 GCA_943323725.2 Polynucleobacter meluiroseus
ATGGCCTACGCCAGCCGAACATCTCCGTGCACCCGCGCACCGGCCTCGTCGTCTCGAGCGACCAACAGGGCCAATACATTCCGAGCACACCCCTGCATATCATCGAAGGCGACCAGTTCTACGGCTTCCTCAGCGATAAGCTGCCCAAGGAAAGCTACCCTGCGCCGATCGCCGCTCCGCTCACCTGGATTCCGCATGCGGTCAACGCCTCCGCCCTCTCGCAGGTCTGGCTGATGGACGCGCAGATGGGCCCGCTCAACGACCAGATGGTGCAGATCTGCTTCAATCAGCCGGATCTCCTGCGCGTGCTCTGGAACCACCGCGGCGCCAAGCCCCAGGCGAGCGTCGTCAGCGTCGCCAAAGGCTTCGCCACCCCGCCGCTCAACGGCTCCGTCAACCCCGTCGACGGCCAGCTGTATATCGCCGGCCTCCAGATTGCCGGCTGGGGCAACACCCTCGACACCCTGACGGGCATCGAACGCGTCCGCTACACTGGTACTCCCTCGCTCTCACCGCGCGAGATCATGCCGACCGACCGCGGCATCCTGCTGCGCTTCGACGTCACCCTCGATCCGGCCAAGGCTACGAATCCCGAGAGCTATTCACTGGCGACCTGGCGCTATAAGCGGGCGCCTTCCTACGGCTCGGCCCAATACAAGGCCGACGGCAAGACCGGCAACGACTGGCTGACCGCCAGCAGCGCCTACGTCAGCCTGGACGGCAAGAGCGTCTTCATCGGCGTCCCCGGCCTCAAGCCGGTCGAGCAGCTCCGCCTCGGCTGGGACCTCAAGTCCACCGCCGGCGTCGAGATGCGCCAGAACGCCTACACGACACCGTACGAGCTCACGAAATTCGACCCGGCTGCCGAGGGCTTCGGGCCGATCGAAGTCGACCTCACCCCTCGGGCCGCGGTCGCGAAAAAAGCCGAAGCCATCTCCGCCCAGGAGGGCCAGCGCCTCGCCACCATGTTCGGCTGCGTCGCCTGCCACTCCGTCACGGATACGACGATGTCCAACGTCGGACCAAAATGGAAGGGGCTCTTCGGGTCCAAGAGAGACTACGTGACCGACAAGGGAAAGAAGGGTTCGACGGTCGTCGACGCGGCTTACCTGCGGGAGTCCATCCTCGAGCCCAACGCCAAGCGGCACGCTTCGTTCCTCAAGTCTGAATTCGCCATGCCCAGCTTCGCCGGCGTCCTCACCGACGCCCAGGTCGACTCATTGGTGCTTTATATCAAGTCCTTGAAGTGACGTCGGGAGGAGATTGCTCGCAACTCTCCGCCGGGATGGTTGTTAGATAAGCATGCTCACCTCGCGCATCCCCCTGCTTGCCCTAGCCTTCCTCACCCTCGGCGCCCTCGCCTCCGCCGCCGAACTCCGCCTGCCGGCGGTCTTCTCCGACCATATGGTCCTCCAACGCGACAAGGCCGTCGCGGTCTGGGGCTGGGCCGACGCCGCCGAAGAGGTGACCATCGAATTCGCCGGCCAGAAGAAGGCCGCCAAGGCCGATGCGTCCGGCCAGTGGTCGCTCCGCCTCGACCCGCTCACGGCCAGCGCGGAAAGCCGCAGGCTCACGGCCACGGGCAAGGACGGACGTAAGGCCGAGGTCTCCGACGTGCTCGTCGGCGACGTCTGGCTCGGCTCGGGCCAGTCCAACATGGCCATGACGGTCAATCGCGCGAAGGACTTCGAGCAGGAGAAGACGGCCGCGACCTTCCCGCTGATCCGTCACTTCAAGGAAGAGTCCGCGGGTGCCGCCACGGCGCAGACGCAATCAAAGGGCAAGTGGCTCGCTTGCACGCCAGACAACGTCGGCGCCTTCAGCGCGACACTCTACTTCTTCGGCCGCGTGATCCACCGGGAGGTCGGCGTGCCGGTCGGCTTGATCAACACCTCCGTCGGCGGCACCCCGATCGAGTCGTGGATCGCCCCGGAAGTCCAGGAGACCAAGCCGGAACTTAGCGCCGCCTTGAAAGCCCAGAGCGCCGCCCTGCCCAAGATCGACCCGGAAAAGGCGAAAGCCGACTACGCCGTCGAGCTCAAGAAGTTCAAGGCCGCGAAAGCCAAAGCCGTCGCGGAGGGCACGAAGGCGCCCCGCCCGCCGCGCAACGCCGCGGAGGTCAGTGAACGCAAAGGCTCTTACGGCCAGCTGTTCAACGGGAAGGTCGCCCCGCTCGTCCCCTACACGCTCAAAGGCATGCTCTGGTATCAAGGCGAAGCGAACTCATCCGACACCCGCGCCCCGCTCTACGTCCACCAACTCTCGGCGCTCATCACCGACTGGCGCGCCCGCTGGGGCGAAGAACTCCCCTTCGCCTGGGTGCAGCTCCCGAACTTCTCCCGTCCGGGCGAAGGCTGGCCCCTGATGCGCGAGTCGATGCTCAAGACCCTCTCCCTGCCGAAGACGGGCATGGCCGTCACGATCGACATCGGCGAGGCCAAGGACATCCACCCGAAGAATAAGCAGGAGGTCGGTCGCCGCTTGTCGCTGTGGGCCCTCGGCAACGTCTACGGACGCAAGGTCGCCGCCGCGAGCGGACCGCTGCCGGCCGGACACGAGATCAAGGGCGCCGAGGTCGTCGTCACCCTCACCCATGCCGAAGGCCTCAAGACCCGCGACGGCGCCCCCGTGAAGGGCTTCCAGCTCGCCGGCACGGACAAGCAGTGGAAGCCGGCGGCCGCCCGGATCGATGGCGCGAAGCTGGTCGTCACCAGCGCGGAAGTCGTCGCACCCGTCGCCCTGCGCTATGCCTGGCTGGATTTCCCGGAGACGAACCTCGTCAACTCCGCCGACCTGCCCGCCTCGCCCTTCCGCACCGACGATTGGGCCCCGGTCCCCGTGCCCGCTCCCGCCGCCAAGGGCAAAGGTAAGACCAAATAATTCTGTTATGAAAAACCTCACCCTGCTCTGCCTCGCCTTCGCCTCGCTCGCCGCCGCCGACCGGAAGCCGAACTTCGTCTATGTCTTCTCCGACGACCAGCGCTGGGATGCGCTGAGCGTCGTCCAGCAGGAGCAAGGAGAGAAAGGACGCTTCCCTTGGCTCAAGACCCCGCACCTCGATCGTCTCGCCCGCGAGGGGCTCCGTTTCCGTAACGCCTTCGTGGTGAATTCGCTCTGCGCCCCCTCGCGCGCCTCGCTCGTGACCGGCCAGTACGGCCACGTCAACGGCGTCACCAACAACCACACGCCCCACCCCGAAGGCAACCTCTCCCTCGCCGCCCTCCTCCGCCCGGCCGGCTACGTCTCGGGCTACTTCGGCAAATGGCACCACGGCAACCAGTCGGGCAAGCGTCCGGGCTTCGATACTTCCGCCAGCTTCGTCGGCCAAGGCGCCTACTTCGACTGCCCGATCGAGGTCGACGGCGTCGCCACGCCGAGCGCAGGCTTCGTCGACGACGTCACCACCGAGTATGCGGCGAACTTCATCAAGGCCAATAAGGACAAGCCGTTCCTGATGATCCTAGGACTCAAGACCTGCCACGCCCCCTTCACCCCTCCGCCCCGCAACGAAAAGGACTACGAAGGCGCGCTAGCCCGCACGACCCCCAACTACGGCATCCCCGCCATCTACGCCAAAACCGGACCGAACGGCCCCAAAGGTAAGGCCACCGACGCCAAGGAGGTTCGGACCAACCTCGGCATGTTCCGCGGCATCAATTCCGTCGACGACAACGTCGGCAAGCTCCTCAAGGTGCTCGAAGACCTCAAACTGTCGGAAGACACGGTCTTCGTCTTCTCGAGCGACAACGGCTACTACCTCGGCGAACACAACCTCGGCGACAAGCGTACCGCTTACGAGGAAGCGCTGCGCATCCCGATGCTGGTGCGCTACCCTCGTGCGGTGAAGGCCGGCCGGACCGACGACCGCATGGTCCTCAACATCGACCCCGCCGCGACCTTCCTCGACCTCGCCGGTCAGCCGGTGCCCGCCGCGATGCATGGACGCAGCTGGAAACCCATCTTGGAAGAGAAATCCGTCGACTGGCGCGAGAGCTTCTTCTACTGCTACTTCTACGAAAAGCGGTTCGGTTCGCCGTTCACGACCGCGGTCCGCACCGCCGACGCCAAGCTGATCAAGTATCCGGGTCACGAGGAGTGGACCGAGGTGTTCGACCTCAAGACCGATCCCTACGAGCTGAAGAACCTCGCCGCCGACCCGGCCTACGCCGACCTGCGCAAGCAGCTCGAAGCGGAATACGATAGGCAGGCCAAGGCCATCGACTTCAAGATCCCCGACTTCGCCGATAAGCCCGGTACCGAAGGCGAAGAGGGCGCCAAGAAGAAGGCCGGTAAAAAGAAAAAGGCCAAGTAAGCCCGATAAAACGGGTGGTTTTCTCCGCAAGGGCTGTCATCGTGCAGCCCTTGCCCATGTCAGCCCCGCTCGACCTCACCCGTGCGCCCGCGCACGACCCGCTGGAAATCTACCGCTTCCGTGACGGGCTCTACGCCGTCGACCTGATCGCCGCCGCGATCACGGAGTTCGACCTCTTCACGAAGCTCGCCGCCAAGCCGTCCGACCTCGTCACCGTCTGCCGCGACCTCGGCACGCACCTCCGGCCGACCGATGTGATGCTGACGCTCTTCGCTGCGAACGGTTTCTTGGCGCTCAAGGACGGCGTCTTTTCCGTGACGCCACTCGGACAAGAGCACCTCGTCAGCTCCTCTCCGGTCTTCCTCGGCCCCTACTACGCTTCCCTGAAGGACCGCCCGGTGGTGAAGGACTTCATCGTCATCCTGAAGACCGACAAGCCGGCCAACTGGGGCAGCTACAAGGACGAGAAGCCTTGGAGCGAAGCGATGCTCACCGAGGCGTTCGCCACGAGCTTCACCGCCGCGATGGACTCCCGAGGCTTCACCCTCGGACCCGCGATGGCCAAGGCCGCGCCCGTCGGCGCCCGCAAGCGCCTGCTCGATATCGCCGGAGGATCGGGCATCTACGCCTGCGCGCTCGTCGCCAATCATCCGAAACTCACCGCCACGGTCTTCGAACGGGCGCCGGTCGACGGCATCACGCGTAAGATGATCGCCAAGCGGGGCTTCCAGGACCGGGTCGATGTCACGGCAGGCGACATGTTCACCGAGGCCCTTCCCTCGGGCTACGACGTCCACCTGTTCTCGAACGTGCTCCACGACTGGGATACCGACAAGGTGCGCTTCCTGCTGGCCGCCTCGGCCAAGGCCTTGCCCAAGGGCGGCCTCCTGATCGTGCATGACGCCCACCTGAACAACGACAAGACCGGCCCGGCCCCCGTGGCGGCCTACTCCGCCCTCCTGATGAGCGTCACCGAAGGCCGTTGCTACGGCACCGGCGAGATGCGCGAGCTCCTGACCGAAGCCGGCTTCGGCGATATCCGCCACCAAGACACCGCGTGTGATCGGAGTATTGTCACTGCGGTGAGAAACGGATGAAGGATGAATGATGGACGATATTTGATGACCACCAGGCCGTATCATCCATCCCTGATCATCTATCCTTCATGTGCCTTCCGTAATCTTTGATCCTCCATCGTTCATCGTCCATCTCACATCCCTTCCCATGCGCCTCCTACTCACCCTCCTCGCGGTGACCGCTTCCCTCGCCGCCGCACCGATGGACCCGGAGGAGCAGCGGCTCGGCTTCGTGGCCCTTGCGGACGGCAAGACCTTCGACGGATGGAAACACCCGGGAAACTGGGAGATCCAGGACGGCGCCTTCGCGCGCGTTCGCCCGTCAGGCCAGCTGAGCTATGAAACCCGTCCGTTGCCGGACGACTTTGAACTGCGCTTCGACTGGAAGGTCAGCCAGGGCTGCAACAGCGGCGTCTATTACCGCCCCGGGCAGGTGGAGTATCAGGTGCTCGATGACGTCGGCAGCCCTTATGGCGAGAACCCACGTCAATCGGCCGCGTCGCTGTTCTTCTGCATGGCCCCGAGCAAGCGAGTCACCCGTCCCGTCGGCGCATGGAACACCGCCCGCATCCGTTGCCAGGGCACGGTCATCGAGCATTGGCTCAACGAGCAGAACGTCCTCTCCTTCGACTACGCGGACCCCAAGTGGGCCGCCGAAATCCGCCTGCTGACCCTCCGTGGTGGCGACCTCAAGGGTCGTGGTGGCAAACTCCTCCTGCAGGACCACGGCCAAGACGTCGCGTTCCGAAACCTCCGACTCCGGACGATTCCCGCCGGCGAAGTCATCAAGCCGGACCCAGCGTTCGCTCCCATGGCGATACCTCCCGGCGCCCTCGCCAAGGAGGAAGCCCGCGTTCGCTCAATGCTCCAGAAGAAGAAGTGAATCGGCCACTCCACCCTACCGAACCCATCATCCATGAAACACTACCCCGCCCTCCTCGCCCTACTCTTCGCCCTCACCTGCGCTGCCGCTGAACATCCTGAACTGGCCCGCGTTCACGCGGCGAACGACGCCCGCGTCGCGGCCATGCTCGCGCCGACTCGCGAGAAGCTCGAAGCCGTGCTCTCGCCCGAACTGCGTTACACCCACTCTAACGGGCAGGTCGACACCAAGGCCTCGCTGATCGAATCCCTGCTCGACGGTTCCGCCAAGTACCTGAAATACGATTTCCACGAGCGCACCGTGACCTTCCCCGCCCCCGGTATCGCCCTCATGGCCGGTCGGTTCGACGTGAAGGCCGTCGTCAAAGGCAACGCGGCCGAAAGCACCATCAGCTTCCTCGCGGTCTGGCGGCTCGAACAAGGCGAATGGAAGTTCCTCGCCTGGCAGTCCTGCAAGATCCCGCCGGCGGTTCCTGCCAAGTAACAACGGAAGCCCATGCGACATCTCCTTCCTTGCTTCCTCCTTCTCTGCCTTTCGATGGGACGTATCATTGCGTCCGAACAGCCGTCGGCTGGGCAGAATACGTATCTCAGTCAGCTCATCGAACAAGGCGTGCTCACGACCGCCGACCTGACCGACGCCGATCTCGGCGAACAGGCCAAAGTTGACGGCGCTCGTACGGCGAGCGCGCTGGGGAAAATCGCCCGGATGCTGGAGCCCGGCACAGATGGTTCCGACGCCCTCCGCACCCTCGCGGCGCGCGGCATCATCGGCTCGGTCGAATATTGGAAGAAGAACGCCGTCGCCGGGCGCACCTGCGACGGACCGAAGATCGCGATCATCATCGAACGCGCCTCCTCCCGCATTCCGACGCCTCCGCCGGCCTCGGCGAAAGCCGTCCCTCTCAAACCGACCTCCTTCGCGGACCTCAGGGATAGCTACGACATCGTCATCGCCGGTGCCGGCACCGGTGGCTGCGGGGCCGCCGTGCAAGCCGCCCGCATGGGGCGTTCCGTCCTCCTCATCGAAGAGACGGACTGGGTCGGCGGACAGATGAACGCCGCGGCGGTGACCTCGATGGACGAAGGACTCGCCATCACCCGGGAGCGCGGCCTTTACCGCGAACTCTGCGGCCTGATCAAATCCTATTACGATCCTCTCGGCATCAACTCCGAGACGGCCTACCAACATCGCCATCCCTGCGTCGAGCCGCGCGTCGGCCAGCAGCTCCTGCTCAAGATGCTCTCCGATGCGCGGGGCGCCGCCGGGCGCCTCGACCTCGTGCTTCGGTCCAAAGTCACCCGGACGATCAAGACCGGCCAGACGATCGAAGGCGTCGAGGTAAGCGACGGGGCGAACTCCCGTTCGATCCGCAGCCGCATCCTGATCGATGCCACCGAGTGGGGAGACGTCATCCCGTTGACCGGCGCACGCTATCGATCCGGCATGACCACGAGCGATTCCCTCGACGGCACGAAGGCGATCCAGGACCTGACATGGACGGCAGTCGTGAAACAGTACCCGGCTGGTGTGCCGGAGGCCTTAAGACTCACCTCACCCCCACCCGGGTATGCCACCCTCGGGAAACTGTTTCAAAAAGCCCTGACGGCAGGCAAGGCGGATGACTTCAATCCGCCTATCAAAGGCAATCCATGGCATTGGAACTGGTTCATCGGCTACCGGGGCATGCCCGACAGCTCCCGGGCGCCCCAGGGGCGGATCATCACCCGCACCCATCTCAACTTTAGCAACGATTTCCATGCGAGCGTCGCTGACCTGGAAGATCCGGCGCATCGCCGTCTGACGCTGGACGGCGCCGTCGCGAAGACGCTCTGCCTCGCCTACCACATGCAGACCGCGCTCGGCAAAGCTGACTGGGCCGTTGCCGACGACGAGGGCTACGACACGCCTTACAACCGTGCGCAGATGGATGCGCTCATCGCGCGCCACCCCGAGTTCGCCCCCTTCAAAGCCAGCCTCTACCACTTCCCCGTGATGGCTTACGCCCGCGAAAGCCGCCGCATCATCGGCCTCCACACGCTCACCGCGCGCGAGATCGAACGGAAACCAGGGCAGCCGATCCAGTTCCCGCACACCGTCGCCCTCGGCGATTATGCCGTCGACCTTCACGGTTCGATGAAGCCGGAGCTCCTGGAGAAAGGCCTGGATCGGGCCGAAGATATCCCGCATAAGTTCGGCGAACGCGGCCTCGGTCCTTTCGCGATCCCGTTCGAATCCTTCGTTCCAGAAACCATCGACGGTTTCTTGCCGGCGGAGAAGAACTTCTCCCAGAGCCGCATGGCGAACGGCGCCACCCGCCTGCAGCCGCACACCCTCAATATGGGTCAGGCGGTGGGAGCCATCGCCGCCCTCTCGGTGGCGCACGGCATCCAGCCCCGGGCGCTCGACCCCACGCTCGTACAACGTGTCTTGATCGATGCCGGCTGCACCCTCGCCATCAAGCCGTCCAAGACTCGCTGGGGTACGCCCGAGTGGAAGGCTTACCAGCTAAGCCAGCTCGGCAAATAAACGTTTCCCCTCGCAACCGGGCTTAGTTCTGGCTGTCTGAAAGGCAGCATGAACCCCCTGCTCGCTTCCGTCGTCGCTCTATCCCTGGGCGTCGCCTCTCTCGTCGCCGCCGACACCCCGGCCAAGCCAAAAGCGAAGGCCGAGTCCCCGAAGGCACAGGCCCGTTTCGTCAACGACGGTAACCCGGACAACCTGAAGACGCCGCTATTGATCAAGCCCGACGAGAATATCGCCTACGGACCGCACCGGATGCAGAAGCTCTACTTCTGGCGCGCGAAGTCCGACAAGCCGACCCCCCTGCTCTTCTATATCCACGGCGGCGGCTGGAACAGCGGCGACCGTTCGTCCGTCAACGGCTTGCTCAAGGAGGCCCTCGCCGCCGGCATCTCCGTGGTCTCAGTGGAATACCGCACGATCAAGGATTCTACGGAAGACAAGGTGGTTCCTCCGGTGAAGGGCCCGATGCTCGACTGCGCCCGCGCCCTCCAGTTCTGCCGCAGCAAGGCCAAGGAATGGAATCTCGACAAGACGAAGGTGGGCGCGGCCGGCGGCTCCGCCGGCGCCTGCACGAGCCTCTGGCTAGCCTTCCACGACGACCTGGCTGACCCCAAGAGCGAAGATCCGATCGCCCGCGAATCGACCCGCCTCACCTGCGCCGCCGTCCAGGTCCCGCAGACGACCCTCGACCCGAAGCAGATGCGCGAATGGACGCCGAACAGCCGCTATGGCGCGCACGCCTTCGGCATCACTGGCGACGCCAAGAAGAAGCAGTCCTCCTTCGATGCCTTCTACGCGGCGCGCGAAAAAATCATGCCTTGGATCAAGGAATACTCCCCCTACGAACTCGTCACCCGCGACGACCCGCCCGTCGGCCTCTACTTCGGCACGCCGCCCAACCTCGGCAAGGACGAGCAGGATCCGACCCACACGGCTAATTTCGGCGCGAAGCTCAAGGAGCACTGCGATGAGATCAAGACTCCCTGCGAACTGGTCTACCCCGGCGCCCCGGACGTCACGCACGCCAGACCGAACGACTTCATCAAAGCTCACCTCCGTCACGAACTGAAATGAAAAGCCTCTTCCTCCTGCTTTCGGCCGCCTGCGCCGCCACCTCCTTGCTTGGCGCCGACCAGGCCACCCAAGCCTCCGCCGCGCCCAAAGCCGGCGACCCGGAGTTCCGCAAATACCCTATCCCGATCGAGCCGGACGAGAATGTCTCCTATGGCCCGCACCGCATGCAGCGGATCTACTTCTGGCGCGCGAAGTCCGAGAAGCCCACGCCCCTGCTCTTCTACATCCACGGCGGAGGCTGGTCCGGCGGCGACCGCTCCGTGGTC
>CALPIW020000037.1 GCA_943323725.2 Polynucleobacter meluiroseus
CCGGCGTCTACACGATCGTCTCGCCCGGCGCGCCGTGGGGACTGCCTCTCGCTGAACGCACGCTCGCCGACGCCTTGCGTTCCGCGGGCTACCGCACCGCGCTCACGGGCAAGTGGCACCTTGGCGAATTCGAGAAAGCCGACCAGCCCAACGCCCGCGGGTTCGATCACCAGTATGGCCACTTCTTCGGGATGCTCGATTACTTCACCCATGAACGGATGAACAAGCTCGACTGGTATCGCAACGGCGAGCCGCTCAAGGAAGAAGGCTACACGACGCACCTGATCGCCAAGGAGGCCTGCAAGGTCATCGCGACTGGAGATCAATCCAAACCCCTCTTCCTCTATGTGCCCTTCAACGGCGTCCACAGCCCCTTCCAAGTCCCGGACAGCTACCTCAAGCCCTACGCCCACCTGAAAGGCAACCGCCAGAAACTCGCCGGGATGCTCGCCGCGGTCGACGAAGCCATCGGCCAGATCGAAGCGGCGCTCAAGCAGGCCGGCCGCTTGGAGAATACGCTCATCGTCTTCTCCAGCGACAACGGCGGCCCGCCCCCGGGCGACAACACCCCGCTCCGTGACTTCAAAGGATCGATCTTCGAGGGCGGCACCCGTGCCGCGGCTTTCGCCACGTGGCCGGGCCGCATTCCGGCCGGGCAGCGTATCCGCCAGCCGATGCACATGGTCGACTGGTATCCCACCCTGATCAAGCAGGCCGGCGGCTCCCTCGAACAGAAGCTGCCGATCGACGGCCTCGACGTCTGGCCGATGCTGACGAAGCAGGCCGCCTCGCCCCATGACGCCATCCTCTCGGTGTCGACCCAAGGCCCGAGCCGGGCGGCGGTCCGCATGGGCGACTGGAAACTGATCGTGGACGGCGGAGCCGACGACGGCGCGACGACGGGTAAGAAGAAAAGCCAGAAGGCTGCCGGCAAATATGAACAGGTCGCGCTTTACCATCTCGCCGATGACCCGGCAGAAGCCAAGAACCTCGCCACGGCCGAACCCGAACGCGTCAAGGCCATGCGCGTACGGCTCGCCGAACTGACCAAGGACGCGGTACCCTCCGGCGTACGTTAAGCCATGCGCCTCCTCTGCCTGCTCGCCTCCGCCCTCCTCCTGGGCGCCGCGGAACCGACGAAGCCCAACTTCGTCTTCGTGCTCATCGACGACATGGGCTGGGGCGACTTCTCCTGCTTCGGCAATACGGAGGCGAAGACCCCGAACATCGACCGGCTGGCCGCCGAAGGCCTTCGCTTCGAGCAGTTCTACGTCAATTCGCCGATCTGCTCCCCTTCGCGGTGCGCCTTCGTCACCGGACAATATCCGCAACGCTGGCGCATCAACTCGTTCCTCGAATCCCGGGCGGCCAACGAAGCCAAAGGCAACGCGCAGTGGCTCGAACCCCGGGCGCCTTCGCTCGCGCGCACCCTGCAAGCCGGCGGCTACGCCACCGGGCACTTCGGCAAATGGCATCTCGGCGGCCAGCGTGATGTCGTCGACGCGCCGGCCATCACGGCTTACGGCTACGACGCCTCGTTGACGAACTTCGAAGGGATGGGTCCGAAACTCCTGCCGCTCACGCGCAAGCCCGGCGACAAGGAGCCGAAGAAGATCTGGGCCGATGCCGAGCGCCTTGGCGGCCCGGTGACCTGGATGAACCGCACCGAGATCACCTCCGGTTATGTCGATGCCGCCCTGAAGTTCATCGACACCGCCGCGGCCAAGCAGCAGCCGTTCTACGTCGATCTCTGGCCGGACGACGTCCACAGCCCCTACTTCCCTCCCTTGGAGAAATGGTCGCCGGAAAAACATCGGATCTACCTCGCGGTGCTCGAGGAGATGGACCGTCAGCTCGGCCGACTTTTCGAACGCGTCCGCACCGACCCCGCTCTCCGCGCCAACACGGTCTTCGTCATCTGCTCCGATAACGGACCCGAACCCGGCGCCGGCAGCGCCGGCCCCTTCCGCGGCAGCAAGACGCAGATCTTCGAAGGCGGCCTACGCTCTTCGCTCATCGTCTGGGCTCCCGGTCGCATGGCGAAGGAACGGATCGGCGGCACCGACGCAGCCTCGGTCTTCGCCGCCATGGACCTGGCTCCTTCATTGACGCGACTGGCCGGACTGCCTGCCTCCGCCGGACTCGACGGCGTCGACCTGTCGGCGACCCTGCTGGGCGGAACTTCACCCGTCCCCCCGAGGTCGCTCTGCTGGCGGCGCCCGCCCGACCGGAAGACATGGGCGCCCGCGCTGGCGACCCCTCAGCCCGATCTCGCGATCCGCGAAGGCGATTGGAAACTGCTCTGTGACTATGACGGCATGAAGCCGCTGCTCTTCAATCTGGGCAAGGACCGGGGCGAGACGACCGACCTTGCGGCCCGCGAACCGGCCGTCGTCGCCCGACTCACGTCCGCAGTACTCGCCTGGCATCGCTCCCTGCCGGCCGACAACGGCCCGGCGCTCGGCGCGGAATCCGGCAAAGCCGGCGCGAAGAAGAAAAAGAAGTGAGTGCCTATTTGGCAGACTTAGCCTGCTCGCGGGCGAGGACATCGAGGTGCGCGAAGTCGGGCGCGGGCATGTCCATCCGACGAGCCAGCCAGACATAGGCGGCCTTCAAGGACGGCCACGTCGGCTGGTGGCCGGAATGATGGTCGAACATCTCAATGCCGCCTGCCCGACCCGTGAGCTCCCGTGTCTTGCGGGCCGCGGCCAACAAAGGGCCGCACGTCGCCTCGCTGTCGTATTGTCCGGCGATCAGGAAGAACGGCGGAGCATAGACGGCGAGCAGCTGATCCTGCGAAAGCCCGTCAGCGCGCATGGCCTTCAGCTTATCGCCGAAATACCAGGCGTCGCCCCAATTGGAGGAATCCCATGCCAGGCCGAAATCGCTCGCGACGATCGCCTTGAAGCGCGGATCGAGACATCCGGCGTAGAAGGCCATCTTGCCACCGAGCGAATGCCCCATCACCGCGAGACGAGCCGAGTCGACCTGCGCATCCGCCGCCAGGAGATCGGCCGCCAAGAGCGTGTCATGGGTGAGCTTACCCATGCCCGTCCATCCAGGCTCCTGCCGGGCGAGCTTGGCCGCGGCGTCACGCCAGATGCCCATCCCGCCCTTGCTCGCTTTCTGCTCGGCTGTCGTCAGCAGGTTGAACGGATAGGCTTCGACCGCCGCGACGACGTAGCCCTGGCGGACGAGGTGTAGGCCGAAGAACGCCGTATTGCGCTCCGGTCCGAGCCGTTGCTTCGTCCGCAGATCGTAACCGCACATCCGATCGGGATCGTAGAACGGCACGACGACTCCGGCGGTCCGGCCTTCCAGACGCAGAGGCCTCAGGAGGAGGACGCGCTGCCAGGTCTCCGGGCCGGTGCGTTGCCGGAAGAGCTGCGCTTGGAAATCCGGAGTGTCGAAGGACTCGACCAGCTCCGCCGGACCAGCCTGACCGAAAGGCGACCTCGGGGAGCCCAGCGCCTGCCGCCATTTCTGCTGCGAACCATCGCCCCACTTCGGGCCGTCGGCGGCGGACACCCCTGCGACAATAAGACAGAAAATGAGGGCTAAGCGGGGCACGACCTCGCTAAAATAGTCGCCTGTCTTGGGCCCGCAACCGCCAAACCCCGCCTGCTAATTGCTCGCAACCCCGGACGGTCTACAGTGTCCTATCTTAGTCCGTCGCATCCCCCGACCGTTCACCTCCGCCCCCATGCCGCGCCTTCCGTCCGTCCTCCTGCTTCTGGCGACCGCCGCCACCGTGTCCGCCGTCGACTTCAACCGCGAGGTCCGGCCGATCCTGGCCCAGCACTGCTTCGCCTGCCACGGCATGGACGAGCATTCGCGCAAAGGAAAACTCCGCCTCGACCTCGTCGAATCCGCCTACGGCAAAGGGAAGTCCGGTGAAGTCGCCATCGTCCCGGGTCAGCCTGACAAAAGCGAAGTCATCCATCGCATCTTCTCCGAAGATCCGGACGACATCATGCCGCCTCCTGAGGCGAAGAAGCCGATCTCTGCGAAGGACAAGGCGACCCTGCGCGCTTGGATCGCCGAAGGCGGCGTCTACCAACCACACTGGGCCTTCTCCGCGCCGAAGCAGGCACCCCTGCCGCAGACCGGCGTGCATCCGATCGACGCCTTCGTGCGCACCCGACTCGAGAAGGCCGGCCTGAAGCCTTCGCCTGAAGCCGACCGCTACGCCCTCGTGCGCCGCGTGACGCTGGACCTCACCGGCGTGCCGCCCACCCCCGAAGAGGCCGACGCCTTCGTCCAGGACAATTCGCCCGAAGCCTACGAGAAACTCGTCGACCGCCTGCTCGCCTCGCCGCGCTACGGCGAACGCTGGGCCCGCCGCTGGCTCGACCTCGCCCGCTACGCCGACACCAACGGCTTCGAGAAAGACCGCCCGCGCACGATCTGGCCCTACCGCGACTGGGTCGTGCAGGCCCTCAACACCGATCTGCCCTACGACCAGTTCGGCATCAAGCAGCTCGCCGGCGACCTCCTCCCCGGAGCCACGCCCGACGACCACGTCGCCACCGGCTTCCACCGTAACACGATGCTCAACGAGGAAGGCGGCATCGACCCCAATGAATACCGCTTCTACGCGATGGTCGACCGCGTGGGTGCGACCGGCGCGGCCTGGATGGGCCTGACGATGAACTGCGCGCAGTGTCACACCCACAAGTATGACCCGATCCTGCACACGGATTACTTCGGCGTCATGGCGCTGCTGAACAACGCCGACGAACCGACCTATCATATTCCGCCGGCCGACCTCGCCGCACAGGTCGCGGAACACGCCCGCAAGATCGCCGCCGCCGAAGAATCCCTCCCCGGCAAGTTCCCCGGAGGCGTGGCCGCCCTCGACCCCAAGGTCGACGCGTGGATCGCCGCCGAAGCCCCCAAGGCTTCGAAGTGGGAAGTGCTTCGCCCGACATCCCTCAAGACCACGATGCCGAAACTCGAAGTGCAGCCTGACGGCTTCATCCTCGGCGGCGGCGACAGCAGCAAGAGCGACGTCTATGACCTGACCTTCGATCGCGCCCATAAAGGCGTCATCGCCCTCCGCCTCGAAGTCGCGGACCACCCTTCCCTGCCCAACGACGGCCCGGGCCTGACCGGCTACGAGGGACCGCTCGGCGGCTTCTTCCTCAGCGAGCTCCAAGCCTGGCACGGCAGCCAGCGTCTTGCATTCGACGAGGCCTTCGCGACCAACGACGAAGAGGAAGATCGGATCAGCGATGCCGCCGCCGCGCCCAAGGCCAAAGCCAAGGCGAAGGGCAAGGCCGCCCGAAAGAAGAACAACGCCTCGGCCGCGCTCGACGGCGAGATGTCGAGCGGCTGGCAGGTGCTGGGTGGCTACGGTCAGCGCCAGACGGCCGTCTTCCGTTTCGCCAAGCCGACCGACCTTCCCGCCGGCTGGACCCTGAAGATGCTTTTCGAAAAGCATTTCTCCTGCTCGCTCGGCCACTTCCGCCTCTCCGTCACCACCGACGAGCAGGCCACCGCCACCGGCCACCCCGCGGCGATCGAGGCCATGCTCGCCGGCGCCGCCCCGCAGGATCGGGACGCCCTGCGGATGCGCTTCCTCGAGACCGCGCCCGAAGTCGCCGTACATGCCAAGGCCCTCGCCGCCCTGCGCAAGCGCATCCCGCGCGGCCAGCCCACGCTCGTCATGCGCGAGCGCCCCGCCGCCAACCCTCGTACGACCGTGCGTTACCACCGCGGCGAATACCTGAACCCGCGCGAAGAAGTGAAGCCCGGCGTGCCCGCCTTCCTGCCCGGCCTGCCCAAGGACGCCCCGGCCAACCGCCTGACCTTCGCCCGCTGGCTCTTCGCGCCCGAGAATCCGCTGACCGCCCGCGTGGCCGTGAACCGCCAGTGGCAGGCCTTCTTCGGCCGCGGCTTCGTCGCCTCGCTCGAGGACTTCGGCTACCAGAGCGAAGCCCCCACGCACCCTGAGTTGCTCGACTGGCTCGCCGTCGAATTCCAGCGTACCGGCTGGTCGATGAAGAAGCTGCACCGCCTCATCGTCACCAGCGCCACCTACCGCCAGTCCTCGCGCGTCACGCCCGAGCTCGCCGAAAAGGACCGTGAGAACCTGCTGCTCGCCCGCGGCAGCCGCTTCCGCCTCGACGCCGAAGTCATCCGCGACGGCGCGCTGCAGGCGGCCGGCCTGATCTCCTTCAAGATGGGCGGCCCTGGCGTCTACCCACCCCAGCCCGCGAGCGTGACCAGCGAAGGCGCCTATGGTAAGATCGATTGGAAGCCCAGCGAAGGCGAGGACCGCTACCGTCGTTCGCTCTACACCTTCATCAAGCGCACCGCCCCGTTCGCGATGGCCACGACCTTCGACGCGCCCACCGGCGAGGCCTGCATCGCCCGCCGCGACGTCTCCAACAGCCCGCTCCAGGCCCTCACCCTGCTCAACGACGAGATGTTCATGGAAGCCTCGCGCGCCCTCGGCGCAAAGGCCATGACGGCGGCGAATGATGACGGCGGCCGCATCGCCTTCGTCCTCCGCCGATGCGTCACCCGCCCGCCGGCGCCCGATGAGACGAAGACCATGCAGGCCTTCGTCGACGCGCAACGCGCCCGCCAGGTCCCCGAGAAGGACGTCTGGACGGCCCTCGCCCGTGCCGTGCTCAACCTCGACGAGAGCATCGTGCATCCGTAACGCAGATGAGAAACACGATGAACGATGAGGGATGGATGATGAATCATATGGGAGCAGTAATGGAGGAGCCCCAGGAAGCCGCATCCGGCTACCAGCGACTGGAGATTTGGCGGCTGGCACGTGACCTCTCCGCGGAGGTGCACAGGATGACACTGGAAGAACTTCCGCGATTCGAGATGCATGAAGTCGGCTCTCAGGTCAGACGCTCCGCCAAATCCATTCGCGCCAACATCGTCGAAGGATACGGTAAGCGTCGCTACAAACTGGAGTTCCTCCGTCATCTCACTTACGCACTGGGCTCGGCCCAAGAAACCCTGGACCATCTGGACACCCTTCACGAGACCGGGTCTCTCGTCTCCCAGCAACGACACGCCGAACTCGCGGACCACACTCGCCTGCTCATCGCCAAGCTACGCACCTTCATGCACGGCGTAGAACTGCACCACAGATCCTGACTCACCTGCTTCATCGTCCATCTTCCATCCTCCATCTTTCATCTTCAGCCATGCCTCCCCGCCCCAACGTCACCCGCCGGTACTTCTTCCAAGAATGCGCCCTCGGCGTCGGTAAGATCGCCCTGGCTTCCCTCGTGGCCGACGGCGCCATGGGCCGCCTCGCCGCCGCCGGCTCGGGCCAGGTCTCCGGCCTGCCGCACCACCCGCCCAAGGCCAAGGCGGTCATCCACCTCTTCATGGCCGGCGCGCCCTCGCAGCTCGAGCTCTTCGACTACAAGCCCGAGCTGGCCAAGCTGGAAGGCAAGCCCCTCCCGCCTTCGATCATCAACGGCCAGCGCTACGCGTTCATCCGTCCCGACGCCGCCGTGCTGGGACCGCGCTATAAGTTCTCCCGCCACGGCCAGTCCGGCGCCGAACTCTCGGAGATGATCCCTCACATCGCTTCGATCGCCGACGACATCGCCATCGTGAAGTCCTGCCGCACGACGCAGTTCAATCACGCGCCCGCCCAGATCTACATGAACACCGGCTTCTCGCAGCCGGGTAGGCCGAGCATGGGCTCGTGGATCACCTACGGCCTCGGCTCGGAAGCCAAGGATCTCCCCTCTTTCGTGGTCATGAGCACCGGTGCCGGCATCAGCGGCGGCGCGGCCTGCTGGGGCAGCGGCTTCCTGCCGAGCTCCTATGCGGGCACCCGCTTCCGTAATACCGGTGACGCGATCCTCAACACCGGCACGCCCGCGGGCATCGATCCGGCGACGCAGAAGGACACCATCGGCCTCATCAACGCGATGAACGACCGCCGCCTGCGCCTCGACGGCGACAGCGAGATCGCCACGCGCATCGCCAACTACGAGATGGCCTATCGCCTCCAGACCTCGGCGCCCGACCTGATGGACCTCTCCACCGAGAGCAAGGAGACCCTCGAGCTCTATGGCTGCGACCCGAAGGTGCCATCCTTCGCCCGAGCCTGCCTGCTCGCCCGCCGCATGGTCGAGCGCGGCGTCCGCTTCATCAACATCTACAACGAAGGCTGGGACGCACATAGCGACGTCGCCGGCAACGTGCGCAACAACTGCGCGAAGACGGACAAGGCTTCCGCCGCGCTCGTCAAGGACCTCAAGCGTCGCGGCCTCCTCGACAGCACGCTCGTCGTCTGGGGCGGCGAATTCGGCCGCACCCCGATGGTCGAGTCCAGCGTCTCACTCGGCCGCAGCCAAGGCCGCGACCACCACCCGCAGGCGTTCTCGATGTGGATGGCCGGCGGCGGGATCAAGGGCGGCCAGACGATCGGCGAAACCGACGAGATGGGCTTCAATATCGTCAAGGACGAGGTCCGCGTACCCGACCTGCAGGCGACCATCCTGCACTGCCTGGGCGTCGACCACGAGCGCCTCACCTTCCGCAACGCCGGCCTGGACTTCCGCCTCACCGGCGTCGAGCCCTGCCATGTCGTGAAGAAGTTGTTGGCTTAGCAAACATACCAGGGGTGGGGGTAGGGATAGGGGTTGGGGTAGGCAGAAATCAGCGACCCAAGGGCAGAACCATACTGCATGGTGCACCCATCCGCAGATTCTGCGTCGTTGCATCGCAGTGATTCACTACCCCTACCCCCATCCCTACCCCTACCCCTTCTGCTCTGCTCTATTCTCGCAACCTAGGCGGGTTTCAGATGTTAGATAAGCATGCGCTCCCCTCGCTTCCTCGCCCTCCTGCTGACCGTCTTCATCGGTGGCACCTCCCTCTTCGCCGCTGGCTTCCGCCTGGCCGCGCCGATCTCCGACCACATGGTCCTCCAGCGCGAGAAGCCCGTGGCCGTCTGGGGTTGGGCCGATGCCGGCGAGACGGTGACCGTGGCCTTCGCCGGCCAGTCCAAGTCCGCCACCGCGGACGCCGACGGCAAGTGGATGCTGAAGCTCGACGCCCTCGCCGCTTCGGCCGAACCGCGCACGCTGACCGTCACGGGCAAGGGCGGCCATAAGCTCGAAGTGCAGGACGTCCTCGTCGGCGAAGTCTGGCTCGGCTCCGGCCAGTCGAACATGGCGATGACCGTGCAATCGTCCAATCACTTCCCGACCGAGCAAGCGCGCGCCAAACTACCGCTCATCCGGCACTATCGCGAGTCCTCGACCCACTCCACCTCCCCCGCCGCCGAAGGCAAAGGACTCTGGCAGGAATGCTCGCCCGACACCGTCGGCGGCTTCTCCGCGACGCTTTACTTCTTCGGCCGCGAGATCCACCGCGAAGTCGGCGTGCCCGTCGGCCTGATCAACACCTCCATCGGTGGCACGGTCATCGAGTCCTGGGTCTCCGCCGAGGCGCAGTCCTCAGACCCTGAAACGAAGGCGAATTATGACGCCAAGATGAAGGACTACCTCGCCTTCGATGAGAAGAAGGCGCCCGAACTCTTCGAGAAACAGACGGCCATCTGGAAGGCCGCCGTCGCCAAAGCCAAGGCCAACGGTACGCCCTTCGTGACCCCGGCGCCGAAGAATCCGCTGGCCATGCGCAAGCTCAAGGGCGGGCCCGCCGGCCTCTATAATGGAAAAGTCGTCATCCTCGCCCCCTACACGCTCCGCGGCATGCTCTGGTATCAAGGCGAAGGCAACGCCGGCACCCCTGGCCTTTATCACAAGCAGCTCTCCCAACTCGTCACGAGCTGGCGCACGCTGTGGAACGACGAAGTGCCGTTCGCCTGGGTCCAGCTTCCGAACTACACCGCGCCC
>CALPIW020000038.1 GCA_943323725.2 Polynucleobacter meluiroseus
GACCCGTATCCTTCGCTGGCCGCCCGCTTCGCCGCGAAGGAAGCCGCCAGCAAGGCCTTCGGCACGGGCATCGGCGCGGAACTCTCCCTGACGAGCATCGGCGTCCTCAACGGCCCGGAAGGCGAACCGGTCGTCGAGCTCGACGACAAGGCCCGCGCCCTCCTGGCTGCGCACGACGCCTCCCGCCTGCTGATCTCGCTCACGCACACCGACACGCTCGCCCAAGCCTTCGTGGTGCTGGTCCGCTGACGCATGAGCGCCTCCGCCCGCCTGCCGGTCCTATCCTGCGCCGAAGCCGCGGCCGCCGAAGCGGCGTTCCTATCGGGCGATGCGAAACTTTCCTGGGAGCTGATGAACGTCGCCGCCCGCGGCGTCGGTGAAGCCGCGCTCTCGCTCCTCGGCCGCAAGCCGGAGCGCATCCTGGTGCTGGCCGGCAAAGGCAACAACGGCGCGGACGCTTTCCTCGCCGCCCTGCACTGCGCCCGCGCCGGGACGGAGATCGTCGCGGTCTTCGCCGAAGGCGGTCCAGCCCGCGCCCAAGCCCAGCGCGCCTGGTCCATGCGCAAGAAGGGCGTCCGCATCGGCCTCGTCGCCGCGGCCAACCTGCGCCAGCTCGCCGCCCACGAGTTCTGTCTGATCTTCGACGGCATCCTCGGCCAAGGTTTCCGGGCTCCGCTCTCCGCCGAGCTGCGGCGCTTCCTCCGCGACACGGATAAGCTCCAAGGTCTGCGCATCGCGGTCGATCTGCCAAGCGGCCTAGGTGACGACGCGATCAGCCCGGCGTTCCGCGCCGACCTGACGGTGTCGATCGGCTGCCTGAAACGCCCGCTGCTCGCCCCGCAGGCCGCCCGCTTCGTCGGCCGCCTCCGCGTCCTCGATATCGGCCTACCCCTCGGCGAGACCGAAGAAGCCTGCGTGACCTCCGCCGCCCTCGCGCCGCTCACCAGACCGCGCCGCGCCCGCAGCGATAAACGCCACCAGGGCCGCTTGCTCATTATCGGCGGTTCCGAGCGCATGCCGGGAGCAGTCATCATGAACACCGCCGCGGCCCTGCGTTCAGGCGCGGCGCTCGTCACGACCTGCCTGCCGGAATCCGTGCGGGCGAAAGCCGCCGTCGCTTATCCCGAAGCGATGTGGCGCGGGCTCCGCACGGGAAAAGATGGCTCGCTCGCGCCGACGAACCTTCAAGAACTCCGCTCGCTGCTCGCGGATAAGGACGTGGTCCTGCTCGGCTCGGGCATGGGCGAGAAAGCCGTGAAGCTCATCGGGGCGATCGCCGCCGCGGCCCAGTCGGCCCTCGTCCTCGACGCGGATGCGCTCCGGCCGGCGGTGATCAAGGCCTCGTCCGGTTCGAAGGTCCGCGTGCTCCTGCCGCACGCCGGCGAGTTCAGACGTCTCAGCGGTCGCGTCGCATCGGTGGCCGCGGCCCGCGTCTACGCCCGCCGCACGAAGACCATCGTGGTGCTCAAAGGCCCGCTGACGTGCGTCACCGACGGACTGCGCGTGCTTCACATCCCCTTCGGCGGACCGGTGCTCGCCCGCGGCGGCTCCGGCGACCTCCTCGCTGGGATCGTCGCCTCGGTGCTGGCCCGACGTTCCGAACTCGGCCTGACGGCCTTCGACGCGGTGGTGCTGGCGACGACCTGGCATGCGCGGGCCGCCGACTGGCTGAGGGATAACCACGGGGAGGAAGCGGTGAGAACCACCGAGCTCCTCGCTGGGCTTTCCCCGGTCTTGCGCGACTGAACCGGGCCGACTGGCTGGCGGGATGCAGCCGATCCCGACCGACCCGCTCGCGCAACGCGTCCTGCTCAACGGCCTCAAGGGCGTCGGTCCGGTCACGGTCCGACGGCTGCGCGAGGCGTTCGGCGGCGAACTCTCCGTGGCGCTCGGCGCCCCGGCCGAGCACCTCGCGAAAATAGAGGGCATCAGCCGTCCCGTGGCGGCCGCCATCGCCGCGCGCGCGTTTGATTGGGCCGCAGAGATGGGACGCGTCCGTGACCTCGGCTTCAGGCTCTTGAGCGAAACCGACGACGCCTGGCCGACGACGCTGGCGCGGCTCTGGGATCCGCCATTAGTGCTCTACGCGGAAGGCGAACACTTTCCGACGGAGCGCGCGGTCGGCATCATCGGCTCACGTCATTGCACGACCTACGGGGCTTCGCTCGCACGCAGCTTCGCGCGCGACCTCGCGAAACAGGGCTGGTGGATCGTCAGCGGCCTGGCCCGCGGCATCGACACCGCGGCGCACGAAGGCGCGCTCGACGCCGCGGGACGCACCGCGGCGGTCGTCGGCCACGGACTCGACCTGACGTTTCCGCCGGAAGCGATCCGCCTCCGCGCGCGGATGAAGGCCGACGGTTGCGTGCTCTCCGAATTCCCCCTCGGCCGGCCGGCGGACCGTCAGACCTTCCCGCAGCGCAACCGTATCGTCGCAGGCCTCGTCCGCGTGATGGTCGTGGTCGAGACCGACGTCGACGGCGGGAGCATGATCACGGCGCGCTTCGCCGGCGACCTCGGCCGGACGCTCTGCGCGGTGCCGGGCCGCGCCGACAGCCCCGCGAGCCGCGGCTGCCATGCGCTCATCCGGGACGGCGCGACGCTCGTGTCGTCCGTGGACGACATCCTGACGGAGCTGGGCGAAAGCCGCGACCAGCCGGCCTTGGCGTTGGTGACCGATCCGCCGGAATTCGCCCGTTGGCTGCCGCACTTCGCCGGCGGCACCGCGCAGGACGCCGAGAGCCTCGCCGCGCTGGCGGACTGCGCCATCGCCGAGGCGGCGGTGGCCCTGACGATGATGGAGATCCGCGGCGTGCTGACGCGCCGGCCCGACGGTCGCCACGAACGCGCCTGACTCAGCGGTGCGGCACGTTGCCTTGGTCCGCCGGCACCGGCGCGCTGAGCGGGTTGCCCAGGCAGAGATCGAGCACCGACTTCGGCTTGGCGAAACAATCGCGCAGGCAGCCCATCACCGAACGCCAGCCTTCGCCGAACGCGGCCGGATAAGCCGTGGAGCGCAGGCCGGCTCGGTCCGCCAGCCAGAGCGCGCGGACGCAGTGCCAGCCTTGCGAGACGAACACGATCTGGTCGCCAGGATAATAGGCCTTCACCCGCTGGACGGAATCCAAGGTGCGCCAGCCGTAAGGGTCTTCGACGATCGGACAGGTCACGCCCGCCGTGCGCAGGCGTTCGGCCATCACGCGCGCATGGACGGCGTTACCGGAAGTCACGATGAGTTTCACGCGGCCCGAGCGGGCGAGCTCCGCGGCGGCGGCGATCCGCGGGCGAAAGGTGCCGGAGTGTTCCTGCGTTCCCTTCACGAACTCGTCCGTGCCGAGGAGGACCATGACCGCCCCGGCCGGAATCTCATCCGTCGTCGCGGCGAGCCGTCCCCAGCCGGCGGACCAGAGCCAGGCGTTGGAGCCGACCAAGAATAACGCCATGAGGGCGATAGCCACCCCCACCCCGCGTTTGAGCCAACGAGACATGAAATCGACAATTACGCCCAATTTTTCGTTAGCAAGGGGTCTATCAGGGTGGGTTTGCTTAAATTTAGACATCAATAGGTTGCCGAAAGAGCGTATTAGGTCATTTTAGGGGGACGTCATCTACTGGCACGGATTCTGCCTACTTTTACTCATCATGAGTGCCAACCCCGCCGCCCCGAACGCCAAAGTCCTGGTCATCGATGACGACAAGGACCTCCGCTACTCGCTGCGTCGCGCGCTCGCGGGCCTCGGCCACACGGTGATCGAAGCGGACAGCGGCGAGACCGGCGTCGTCGCCGCCAAGCGCGACCAGCCCGACGTGATCCTCCTCGATAACCGCATGGGCGGCATGACCGGCATCGAGACCTTGCAGATGCTCCGCGGCGCGCAGCCGCAGGCGATGGTGATCCTGATGACTGCGTTCGGCACGACGCAGACCGCGATCGAGGCGATGAAGTTCGGCGCCTACGACTACGTGATGAAGCCGTTCGACCAGGCGAAGCTGATCGCGCTCGTCGACAAGGCCCTCTCCGCCCGTCGCGACCTCGCATCGGCCACGCGCTCGACGCGCATGCTCGTGAACCCGGCCGACTACAAGGAAGGCATCGTCGGCAGTTCCGAACCGATGCAGGAAGTCCTGAAGTCCATCGGCCAGGTCGCCGCGAGCGACGCCACCGTGCTCATCACCGGCGAAAGCGGCACGGGCAAGGAACTCGTCGCCCGCTGCATCCACCAGCATTCGCTGCGCGCCAAGGGCCCGTTCCTCGCCGTCAATTGCGCCGCGATCCCTGAGAACCTGATCGAGTCCGAACTCTTCGGCCACGAGAAGGGCGCCTTCACCGGCGCGACCAACCAGAAGCCCGGCAAGTTCGAGCTCTGCGACGGCGGCACGATCTTCCTCGACGAGATCGGCGACATGTCCCTGCCCACGCAGACCAAGGTCCTGCGCGCCATCCAGGAAGGCGAGATCCAGCGCGTCGGCGGCACGACGACCCTCAAGGTCAGCGTGCGTCTCGTCGCCGCGACCAACAAGGACCTCGAAGCCATGGTCGCCACGCGCCAGTTCCGCGAAGACCTCTACTACCGCCTCAACGTCTTCCGCATCCGCCTGCCCGCCCTGCGCCACCGCAAGGGCGACGTGCCGCTGCTCGTCGACTATATGCTGCAGCGCCAGGCCGCGGCCAAGAAGCTCAAGCCGAAGCGGCTCTCCGACGAGGCCCTCGACGCCCTCCTCGCCTACGATTGGCCGGGCAACGTGCGCGAACTCGAGAACGTCGTGCAGCGCGCCAACGTGCTGGCCAAGGGCGAGACGATCCTCCCGAAGGACCTCCCGCAGGACGTCCTCAATCCGCGCAAGCCGGCCGCCTTGGCTCCGGCCGCCACCGCCGTCGCCGGCCCCGCCGCCGCGGCCAGCGCCCCGGTCGAGACTTCCCTCGGCGTCAGCTCCGCCTACGACGCCATCTACAAGCAGGGCCGCGTCGGCGACGGTAAGTCCATCCTGACGACCATCGAGATGGAGATGATCAAGCGGGCGATGGAGGAGACCCGCGGCAACCAGCTGCGCTCCGCGATGATCCTCGGCATCAACCGTTCGACGCTGAAGAAGCGCCTGCTCGAGATGCGCGAGGCCGGCATCAAGGTGTTCACTTAATCTTTGCCACCCGGCGGGAAAAGGATTGGCTGGAGGCTCACCCCATGAGCACCTCCTCCCCCCTCCGTACCACGCTGCTGGCCACGGCCGCGCTCTTCCTGAGCTCGTACGCCGCCTTCGCCGGCGAAACGATCCAGATGTTCGACGGCAAGTCCCTCGCCGGCTGGAAGGCTTCCAAGAACTCCCCCGAAGGCACCTACAAGGTCGAGGACGGCGTCCTCCAGATCCGCGGCGGCCAAGGCCACCTCTTCTTCGTCGGCGCCGACGGCAAGGCCGACTTCACGAACTTCGACTTCAAGGCGAAGGTGAAGACCTACCCGGGCGCCAACTCGGGCCTCTACTTCCACACGACCTACGAAGACAAGGGCTGGCCCTCCCTGGGTTACGAGTGCCAGGTCAACGGCAGCCACAAGGACATCAAGCGCACCGGCGGCCTCTACGCCGTCCGCGACGTCCTCAACACGCCCGCCGCGCCGGACAACGAGTGGTTCGACTACCGCATCCGCGTCGAAGGCAAGCGCATCCAGATCTGGATCAACGGCAAGCAGACGGTCGACTTCACCCAGCCTGAAGACTGGACCCCGCCGAAGGGCATGCCCGGCCGCAAGCTCGGCAACGGCACCTTCGCCATCCAGGCCCACGACCCGGGCTGCAAGGTCGACTACAAGGACCTCGTCGTCGAGCGCCTCTGAGCGGACGGACGATGAAAGCGAAAGGCGGACCGCCCGGTCCGCCTTTTTTGCGCTTACGCGTCAGGCGAGCGCGCGCTCGAGTTCAGCGATGAGCCGCGCCCGCACGGGCTCGGCCAACGCCGCGAGGCGCCGTTGCTCCTGCTCATATTCCCCACGTCCTTCCGTTGTCTCGATCGGGATGGGCTTCAGGCCGATCGCGGAGAAGTCATAAGGGCTGGCGCGCATGTCGACCGACCGGGCGACGTGCGCGAGTTCGAACGCGTCGGCGGCGAGCTCGGCCGAGACCCACGGCTGCGCCTTCATCGCCCACTTGAAGAGATCCATCGTGACGTGCACGCAGCCGGGCTGCTCGTTCTCGACCCGTGCCTCCAGCGTAGGCGCGAGCTTGTTCAACGGCCGGGCGCCCGGCGTGAAGAAACGGAAGGCGTCGTAATGCGTGCAGCGCACGGGCATCGCCCGCACGACGGCATCGGTGCCTTCCGCGCCGAGGCGCAGCGGCCAGGCGGAGTGGCGGCGTTGATCGGCCTGACCGTAGACCATCGCCCATTCGTGGAGACCGAAGCAGCCGTGGAAAGCGGGGCGCGCCGCGACGGCCCGGCAGAGCCGCAGGCTGAAGTCGAGACGTCCGGCCTGCGCCACATCAGGCAAGGCGACGCGCACGTAGCCGTCCGTTCCGCGCAGGAAGCGACGGCCGTCGACGAGCTCGTCGGCGTCGGCCAGCGCGACGCCGGCGCCGGGCGTCCAGCGGCGTAACGCGGCCAGACGGAACGGATAATAGGTGAAGAGGAAATCTTCGACGGGGTCAGGCACGCCCTTCCGGGCGCGCTCGCGGCGCGCGTCGACGAGCCGGTCCGCACGCGCCTCATGGGCGGCGCGACGGGCCCGCCACGCCTCGCCCTCGAGCACGACCTGACTGGCGGCGACGACGCTCAATCGAAGCGGCGGTGGTGCGCGGCGACCTTGACGTACTTCTCGGCCCAGCCCGGCAGGGCGGCCTGTTCGTCGGCCGTGAGCGCGCGCACGACCTTGGCCGGCGAACCCATGACGAGCGAACCGGGCGGAACCTGCGTGCCCTTGGTGACGAGCGCGTTCGCGCCCACGATGGAGCGCGCACCGATGACCGCGCCGTCGAGGATGGTGGCGTGCATGCCGATCAGGCACTCGTCGCCGATCACGCACGCATGGATCATCGCCAGGTGGCCGACCGTGACGCGCGCGCCGACCTTGGCCGGCAGGCCGTCGGCGACATGCACCACGGCGCCGTCCTGGATGTTGCTGCCTTCGCCGACCTCGATCGGGGCGATGTCGCCGCGGAGCACCGCGCAGGGCCAGATGCTGGCCTTGGCGCCGACGGTGACGTTGCCGATGACGACCGCCTTGGCATGGACATAGGCCGTGGCGTGGAGGGTCGGGCCGACCGACAGATTCCGGGTCAGCTCCTTGGAGAGGGCCGTATCAGCATCGATCGGCTCCTCAAACTGCCCGCCTTGGTAAAAAGGGTTCATGCCCCAAGAATTAAGCACCTCCCTCCGGCTGGGAAGGCCTAACCACCCCAGCCACCCCTCTTTAGCCTGATTTAACCCCAAAAACGACTGCCCCTGCCCCTACCCCTACCCCCACCCCTCTCTGATAACCGCCCAACCACCCCTGCCCCACCCCTAATCACCCGACAATTCCCCTTGCCAACCCCCCTTCAGTCCGTTTGCTCCGACCTTCCGACAGCCATGAAGGCCACATTTATCACCTCCGGTCGCCAATTCACCGTCACTCAGGGCGACATCCTCATCGTTAACCAGTACCCTGGTAAGAACGAAGGCGACGTCCTCACGTTCGACCAGGTCCTCCTGGTCGGCGAAGGCGCCTCCGCCAAGATCGGCACCCCGACCGTCGCCGGCGCGAAGGTCACCGCCACGATCCTTGAGAACAAGCGCGGCGACAAGATCGACATCTTCAAGCACCGCCGCCGTAAGGGCTACTACCGCCGTCGCGGCCACCGCCAGGAACTGTCGGTGATCAAGGTCGAGTCCATCTCTGCTTAACCCTTAACGTCCTCCCACCATGGCAACAAAGAAAGGCGGCGGCACTTCCTCCAACGGCCGCGACTCCACCTCCAAGCGCCTCGGCGTGAAGCTTTACAGCGGCGAATTCGCCACCGCCGGCTCGATCATCATCCGCCAGCGCGGTACCCGCATGAACGCGGGCCGCAACGTCGGCATGGGCCGCGACCACACCCTCTTCGCCAAGGCCGACGGTCTGGTGAAGTGGGACGCCGAGCACCGCAAGGTTGAGATCGTTCCGACGGCCTCCACCGCCTGCGCGATCAAGTAAGCTGCCCGTCAGCCCTCCGAGAAGCCGACCCACAGGTCGGCTTCTTTGTTTTACGGATCAGCGGACGACACTCCCCTCCCCCGGGCGCATCCCGGGCTTGGCGGGGTCCTTCCGTCGCAGCCTAACGGGCGCGACGACGCAGGAGCTCCAGCTTAGACTGGAAGATCGATCGCGTGGAGTCGGCGTACACGGGGTCGTGCACGACGTAGTCGCAGACACGTTCGATCGCCTGGGGATGCGTCCCGCAGCCGCGTAGCTCGCACGCGAGCAGCTGGAGTTTCTCAAGCGACAGATGCATGACGTCGGCCTTGGTCTCTTCGCAGAAACCGTATTCCGGATCTTCTTCCGCCTCCCGGCTAGGGGTGATGGTATGGGTGAGGTGCATTGGGGTGCGTCCTCAAGGGTATCCCCGGGCGGCACGCCGCAAGGCCGCCGAAGTTAAGAAACGCCATCCGCGGCGTGACAGGCAGGTGACGGCTTCAGGCGTCGACCCCGGCCTGCGCGGAGCGCCGGAACTTCCAGCCCATCACCAGCGACACGAGAATGAGGCCGGTCGCCAAGGCGATCCAGATACCCGACGCGCCCATGCCCCAGCGGCCGACGGGCAGACCGAACAACCGGAAGCCGGCCGGGAAAGCCAAGGCGAGGGCCAGCGGCAGGCAGAAGAGCCAGTAGACGATGAAGACGCTCCACGAAGCCCACGCGGCCCGGTTGACGGAACGGAGCAGATAAGCCGCCACGACCTGCACGCCGTCGAAGGGCGCCCAGATGGCCGCGAAGATCAGCAGGCTCGAGGCGAGCGCGGCGGTCTCGGTCCCGGCCACGCCATAGGTCTCCATGAGCAACGGCCGTAGGAGGATCATGGCGAGGCCGTAAGCACCCATCATGACGCCGCCGAGGATCATCGCGCCCAAGCCGACGGCCTGCACCTTACGCGGATCCTTGGCCCCATAGGCTTCACCGACCCGAATGCCCGCGGCGATACCGAGTCCGAGCGGCAGCATGAACGCGGCCGAGGCCGTACTGATGGCGACCTGATGAGCGGCCTGCGCGGTGGAATTGATCCAGCCCGCCATGACCGGCACGACGGCGAAGATGCCGACTTCGCTCAGTCTCTGCAGCCCGGCCGGCCACCCGGTGGCGAGCAGACGACGGAAGACGGCCAGCTGCAGGCCATCCGCCCAGCGCACTTCACCGCGGCCCGGCGTAAACCAGAGGCCGACGAGCATCAGGATACGCGAGACGAGTGTGGCCCAGCCGGCGCCGGCCAGGCCCAGCGCCGGGAAGCCCCAGTGGACGAACATCCACAGC
>CALPIW020000039.1 GCA_943323725.2 Polynucleobacter meluiroseus
CGGCATCAACCCCGGTTCCACCGTCGCCAGCCTCAGCTACACGGCCAGCTACGTCTCCTTCGCGTCCGTCGCCATCGCCGGCGCCGCGACCACCAACGCCAGCTCCACCGTGACGCTCGCGAACACCGCCGGCCTCATGGTGGGCCAGCCGATCACCGGCGCGGGCATCCCGACCGGCGCTTACATCGCCGCCATCGTCGACAACGCCAGCATCACCCTGAGCGTGCCCGCCACGGCGACCTCGGGTTCTGTCGCGCTCACGGCCGCCCCGGTCACGCAGGTCACGACCAACGGGCTGCACGGTGTCGTCAACAACGAGAATCTCGCCATCAGCGAGGCCGGCGCGGGCTTCAATGGCGTGTTCAAGGTGATCGTCGATCCCCTCGTCGGCAATCGTTTCGTCCTGACCGGCACGCCCGACCAGACGATCGCGACCCCGCAGACCCTCGTCATCGACGCCGGCAAGCGCTTCGTGATGAGCCAGGAGGCCTCCTTTACGGCGGTTGGCCCCACCGTGGTCCAAGCCGCCTCGGCTTACGGCGAGACCATCGGCGCGATCTCGGGCGGCAATCGCCAGGCGTTCGGCAATTACAATTTCATCGACCTCGGACTCGGGACGACGCTCACGATCAACCAGACCCAAGACGGCACCTTCGCCGGTGAGTTCATGGGCTTGGGAGTGATCCGCCTCATCGGCAACTCGACGCTGAACCTCAACGGCCTCCACCGTAACCACGGCAACTTCATCATCGATTCCGGCACGCTCCAGGTCACGTCCACGAACAACGGGGCCGGCGGGCGTATCTTCAACTCCGTGCCCACGGGGAGTTTCCCGACCGTCACGGTCAACCGTCACGGCGTTTTCTACCTGTTGCGCTCCATCAACCAGGAGACCAACGGCGTCGGGGACCTCACCGACCTGTATCTCAATTCCGCCGCCGGCACGCGCACCAACCTGGTCGTCGGTTCGAACGTCGCGGACACGCTGCCGCTGGGCTTCTTCGTCTGGAACACCTCGTCCAACACCGCCCGTTCGGAGAACATCAATAACCTCTACTTCGACTCGGGCACCAGTTACCTGACGATGCTCGTGTCGGGCAACACGCGCCAGATCCTCGGCGCCACCGGGCTCATCCGTCGCAATCTCGCCACCGGTAACGTCCGGGGACGCAACTTGGGCAACGTCTCCAGCGGCAACGTCAATTCCTCCAACTGGTTCATCCGTAACACCGGCGCCCAGGATGATTTCGTCAACGCGATGATCGGCGGCGCCGGCGCGGACGTCGCGCTGGCCGCGGGCGTCACGACCCTGGGCGGCACCACCGTCACGGTCACCTCCACGGCGGGTCTTCAGCCTAACATGCGCGTCACCGGCACCGGCATCCCGGCCGGGGCCTACGTGGCCAGCGTCACCAACGGTACCACCTTCGAGCTCAGCGTGGGCGCGACCGAGGCGAACACCGGGCTGAGTTTGGACGCCTACGCCCTCAACAAGAGCATCACCCCTTGGCTGGTCGCGCAGAGCTTCATCAACTCCGTCGGCCCTGTCTCCGAGACGGACATGGGCAACTCGCTCACGACCTACGTCTCCGGACTGGGCCTGCGCGCCCTGGACCTCACCAACGACTACGCCACCTTCGCGAGCATCCTCCAGTCCTCGGAGAACGTCCGCGAAGCCCTGACCGGCGATCTCACGCTCGGCGCCAACGCTTCGGTCAACGCCCTCGTCCTGCATAACGGCACCGCCGACGCTACATCGGGCGCCTTCGTCGTCACCGGGGCGACCGGCACGAGCCTCACGAACGCCAGCGGCACTTTCCTCTTCACCCTGAACAGCGCGGCGACCCTCGGGAGCGACAACTCGGTCACCCTCGCCGGTTTCGACGGCGGCGTGCGTTTGCCCGCCGTAACGAACGAATACCTCTTCCATGTCATCAACCCCGGCTCGTCCGCTATCTCGCCGCGCCTGACGGCCTTCGTCTCGGCCCCGTTGGCTTCCGCCGGACATATCACCAAGTCCGGCCGGGGCACCCTCGTGCTCTCCGGCGCGAACACCGCCGGCGGCGGCGTCCGCTCGCTCACTCCCTCGACCACCTATTGGGGCACCACCATCAACGAAGGCGTCCTGCAGATCGCGGACCTCGACAACATCGGCGGCGCCCTCGGCGGCCTCACGCTGGCCGGCGGCACCCTGCGCCTCGCGCCTGGTTTCGCTGACGACATCTCGCAGCGCGCCGTCACTTTCCTTTCGGCCGGCGGCACGCTGGACGTCACTTCGAACGAGCTCGTCCTCGCCAATCCGATCGGCGGAGCCGGCATCGGCGGCCTCACCAAGACCGGCGTCGGTTCCCTCACCTTGGCCGCGACGAGCACGTTCACCGGCTCCACGCGGGTGGACAACGGCCGCCTGATCCTCGGCGGCGGCGCCAACAACCGCCTGCCTTCCGCCGCGGAACTGTTCATCGGTTCCGGGTCCGGCACCGCCACCGGGGTGCTGCAGCTCGGCAACGCCGACGGTGCCAGCCATCAGACCGTTTCCTCCCTTTCCGGCGTGACCGGCGTCCAGGTCGCGGACTTCACGATCCTGAATCCCGGTCAGGGCTTCACTTCCGCCCCGATCATCACCTTCGACGCGATCGGCGGCCTGATGGGCGCCCAAGGCGCGCAGGCCGTGGCCACCGTCGAGGACGGCGTCATCACCGGCATCACCCTCACCGACCCGGGTCTCTACCGTCCCGGCTTCGCTCCCGTCGCCACCGTAACAGCCGTAACTAACGCCTCCGCCACCTCGACCACCTCGGTCACGCTCAACGTCGCCAGCACGGGCGGCGTCGGCGTGGGCTCCACGATCATCGGCGCGGGCATCGCCGCCGGTACGACTGTCGTAGCGGTCGTCAGCAACACGCAGCTCACCCTCAGTCAGAACGCCTCCGTCGCCAACGGCGCTGATCTTTACATCTCGGGCGGCGTCGGCGGCAACTCCGCTTCCATCGTCGTCCGCCCGCTCGGACAGGTGACCAGCAACGCCATCATCGGCGGCGCATCGGCGGTCTCGAACCTGACCGTCGACCAGGATATCAGCACGTTCTTCAACGGCGCCATCGGCGGCGCCGGGCTCAACCAGGACAACGTCGGCATCATCAAGTCGGGCGTCGGCACGCTCACGCTGTCCGGCGAGACGCTTTCTTATCTCGGTCAGACCACCGTCCTGGGTGGTCGCCTCAACCTCACGGGCGGTCGCTCCGCGGCCCCGCGCACCTCGTCGGTCAAGGTCAACGCCGGCGCGATCCTCAACTTCAACAACACCGTCGGCCAGGAGTTCGCCCTCGGCGCGGGCGTCCTCGACCTCGGCGCCGGTTCCGGCGGCTCCGCCTCGCTCGGGTTCGACGTCGGCTCGCTCGCCGCCTACGACCGGATCACCACTTCGGCCCCGGCCCTCGCCGCCAATCGCGTCATCATCAACCTGACGGGCCTGACGGGTCTCACCGCCGGCTCCTACGAACTGATCACCGCTTCCGCGGGCGGCCTGAACGCGGCGAATTTCTCCCTCGGTGACCTGCGTAGCTTCGGCGGGCACACCTTCTCCCTGGCCCGCACCGACAACGCCGTCACGCTCACCACTACGGCCCTGCCGACCGACCTTTACTGGCGCGTCGGCGCCGACGTGAGCTGGTCATCGCTCAACTACGCCAACAACGACACCAACTTCAGCACCGATGCCCTCGGGCTCGTCAACGCCAAGGGTTTCCCGGGCGTCGCCAATCAGCTCATCTTCAGCGCCGCGCCCGGCGCGGCCACCAGCGCCTATGTCACGACGCTCGACGGCAGTTTCACCGTCGGCAACCTGCGTTTCACCTCGACCCCGACCGGCATCACGAGCGTGACCATCGCCCAAGGCGGTCCGGACACGACCTACGCCCTCACGGTGGCTCCGGCTAATTCCGCCGACGGCATCACCATCGAAGACAACGCGGGTGCCGTCCTCATCAGCGCGCCCATCGTCCTCGGCGCCGACCAGACTTGGAGCATCGCCGGCACCGGCGCGAACATCGCCTCCCTCGCGGTCTCCGGGGCCGTGTCCGGCGCCGCCGGCAACGATCTGCTGATCGCCGGCCTCGCCGGCGACAGCCTCACCTTCTCGGGAGTCAACACCTATGGGGGTACGACCAGCTTCCCGGGGATGATCCTCCGCTCTGGCGCGAACAATGCGTTCAGCTTGAATTCCACCCACATCCTCTCGCCCCAAGGCGCGACCCCGGGTGTGCTCCGCCTCAACGGTTTCAATAACGCCATCGGCGGTCTTTCCGGCGTCGGCTTCGTCGAGAACTCCGACGCGCTCACCGCCGTCACCTTGACGGTCGGTCGCAATAACCAGAGCACCGTCTTCTCGGGCGAAATCCGCGACGGCGGTCTGACCGGCCTTTCTCTCACCAAGGTCGGCAACGGCGCTTTGACCTTGTCCGGCGCGCTCTCCCACTCGGGCGATACCAGGGTCAACGGCGGTACGTTGAACCTGACCGGCAGTTACGTCGGCTCCGTCGCGAGTTCCTACCTGCGTTTCGGCTCCACCCCGAACCAAAGCATCGTCAATGTCTCCGGGGACGTCGACCTCTTCTCGATGCAGGGCGCCGACATCGTCGGTGCCGTGTCGGTCTATAACCAGACCGCAGGCGCGGTCCGTCTCTTCACCACTGCCAACGGCGGGAACATGCGGGTCGCCCGCATCGGTTACGGTTACTTCAACCTTACCGGCGGTCTGTTCCAGATGTCGCCCGGCAGCGGCACGCCGCGTTTCAACCTGAATGAGAACAACGCCGCGGCCGTGGGCGTCGGTTATGTCGGCGGCACGGGGGTGCTCAATAACGCCAACGCCGGGGCGGATTGGTTCATCCTGGCTTACCAAGGCCTTGCCCAGTTCACGGTCGGGCAGGGCGGTTTCGTCAACCGCCAGAATTCCACGGGCCAGATCGGCATCGTCCTCGGCGGCACCGGTACGCACGGCACGCTGAACATCGCGGGCGGCAACTTCGACTTCGGTGGCAGTCAGCTCCGCTATGGCAACGGCTCCATCACGTCTTCGAACGCTTTCTTCAACGTCATCGGCGGCGTCGCCTCCATCGGCAACAACTCCTCCGTCGCCATGACCAATGGCCGGGGCAACCTCGGCTATAACAATTTCGCGGGTGGCACGCTGCGCGCCAATGCCGCGATCACCCAGGGCATCCTGCCTTCGCTCCTCGGGAACACGACCGGCGCGATCCTGACCGCGGACAACCGTGTGCGGACGCCCTACGGGCTGTGGACGAACACCTTGTTCGGCGCGATCGACAACTCGGCCGTCGCCGGCGCCGTCTCCGCGAACGGCGCGTTGACCATCGATACGAACGGCTTCGCCGTCTCCCTCGCCGGCCTCACCGCCGCCACGGGCACGGGTCTGACGCAGGGCGATCTTTCCATCACGGGCGGCTCCGGCTACGTCGGGGCGCCGGCCGTCGTGTTCAGTTCCGCCGGACTGATGCCCGGCGGCACGCCCGCCGCGGGCTACGCGGTCATCGACAACGGCCAGGTCACGGGCATCGTCATCACGAGCCCGGGCACCTACCAGGCGGGTACCGTCCCGACCGTCACCCTCACGGGCGGCGGCGGCGCGGGCGCCACCGTCACCGTCGGCGCGCTCAACACCGCCAACACCGCCGGCCGGATCGTCAAGACCGGCCTGGGCACGCTCTCCTTCAGCGGCGTCAACACCTTCGAGACGGCCATCGCCATCAACAACGGCGCCGTCGCCGTCGCCGCGGGCGGCGCTCTGAACGTCTCCGCCCTCGAGGGTTACGCGGCCGGCCGCTTCCTCGCGGTGGCCCAGTCCGGCGCCATCGTCGCGAACACCGCCGACTCGCTCGCGAAGCTCGACCGCTTCACCCACGCCGGCAGCACGGGCGTCGTGGCCGTCACGGCGGCCACCGCTTCGGCGGCCATCGATCTCCGCAAGTCCGCGCTCAACCTCACGGGCATGGGTCTCGGCGCGGGCATGGGCGACGTCACCTACACCGGGGTCTTCACTCCGGGCCTGGCCGGGGTCTACCGACTCGGCGGCGGCGGCAGCGTGCTTAATTTCGCCTCGGACATCACCGGCGGGTATGAGACGCGCGTCGATATCATCGGGAACTCCGTCGCCTTCTCCGGCACCAACACCTTCCGGGGCGGCCTCGTCCTCAATGCGGGTGGCACCCTCCAGGTGCTCTCGACGAGCCTCTCCGCCGGTTACGGTAACAGTCCGGGCGGCCTGATCGCCCAAGGCGGCACTATCCGCTGGGCGAGCGGCGCCACGACCGACATCACGTCCGGCGCGGGCGCCATCCCCGGAGGCATCACCCTCGTGGGCTCCGTCCTGCTCGACACCAACGGCAACAACGTGGAACTCGCCGGCTCGATCGGCAATCGCGCCGCCACCGGCGGGACGCGCGAAGGGCTCTCCGGCGGACTCACCAAGATGGGCACCGGCGTGCTCGCGCTGTCCGGCGCCAACACCTTCACGGGCGGCACGACCGTCATCGACGGCTCGATCCTGTTGAAGCATTCCGACGCGCTCGCCTACAGCTCGCTCACCTTCACGAACGTGATGAACGCCACGAGCCTCGGGTTCGACTCCGGCGTCGTCTCCCGCACGTTCACGATCGGCGGTCTCAACGCCGGTTCCCAGCAGGCCTCCGCCATCAATATCCCGCTGGTCAACAACCTCGGCAATGCCATCACCCTCCGGGTCGGCAACGGCGGCCAGGACTCCGCTTTCGGCGGCCAGGTCACCGCGGTTCTGTCCGGTGCCGGTGGCCTGACCAAGATCGGTTCGGGCACCCTTAACATCAACGCCACTGCGCAGACTTACACCGGCGCGACCACGATCATCACCGGCGCGCCGGGCGTGACCGGCGGCGTGCCCAGCAAGATCAGCACGCTCTCGCTTAATTTCAGGCATGTCTACACCGCGAGCGGCGCCACCACCACCACGGCCCGCACGGTTACGTCCAACCTGATCTCGGCCTCGTCGGTCCTGATCATGGGGGGCGTCTCGGCTCCGCAAATCGCGACCCGGCTCGACGCCGCGCAGCTCGCCAACCTCGGCAACGGCAGCGGACGCCTGCTCATCAACGCCGGTAGCACCACCGCCGCCACCACCCAGACCTTCGCCTCGACCACCCTCGGCACCGGCGCGTCGGACATCGTGATCACCAGCGGCGGCACAAACGCCGCCTTGCTGACCCTCGGCGCGATCACCCGCGGCCGCGGCGCCACGCTTTTCGTCGGCAATCCGGACAACACGCTCTCGGCCACGAACGGCGTCCGGACGACCTCCGGCACCGCCAGCACCGTGCTGACTGACGCCAACGGCACCGCTTACGCGGTCCTGGCCACCAATAGTTCCACGACCGTCACGGACTGGGCTATGAAGAACGCTGGCAACGTCTGGCTCACGGCCCCGATCTACACTCCCTCCGCGGCCGCCACGGCGAACTATGGCCAGACCCTGACGGCCGGCTCGACGACCAACGGCTCGGCGACCCTCACGGTCGCCAGCGTCGCTAACCTCGTCGTGGGCGCGATCGTGAGCGGAACCGGCATCCCCGTCGGCGCCTCGATCCAGTCCACCAACACGACGGCGAACACCATCACGATCAGCGCGCCGGCCACCGCGACCGCCAGCGGCCTGACCTTCACCGTCGCGCAGAACGTCAACTTCACCCAGACGAACACCGCGGCTTGGACGACGCAGACGATCAATTCGCTGCGCATGAACGCGAGCACCGCGGCCAATCTCCTCATCGGCGCGGGCCAGACCATCACCATCAGCACGGGCGGCATCCTCTTCGGATCGGGCGCCGCCGCGGCCTCGCTCAGCACCACCGTCGGACAGGGGACGATCGTGCCCGGAGCGGGCCGGGAACTGGTGATCTTCGCCAATAACAACCTGCTGACCATCAACGCCGTGCTCGGACAGAGCGCCGCCGGCGCGACCGACGTCACGTTCCGCGGCCTGGTCAGCGTCGGCCTCGCCAAGAACGACGTCCTGCTCAATGCGAACAGCACCTACTCGGGCGACACCTATATCAGCGGCGTCCGCGTCCGCACCGACGTCAACACGGTGACCGCGCCCTTCGGCACCGGTCTCAACGGCAATATCTACATCTACGGCAACAACGGCGGCCAGTTCCAGTCCGCGAACAACGTCACGCTCGCGGCCCGTAACTGGTACATCATCGGCGGCGGCTGGGAAGAATCGTCCAGCGGCAACCACCACGGCGCGATCCGCCTGGGCAACGGGGCCACCCTCCAGGGTACGCTCAACCTGATGGGCGACTCCGGCATCCGCACGACGGGCACGCTGGCCACGGTCAGCGCCAAGCTCTTCGGCGACTTCAACCTCAAGGCGCGCAGCGGCGCGGGCGACGGTACGATCAATTTCACGGCCGACAACACCGGTTGGGCGGGCTCCTTCGACATCGGTTCCGGTGGCTATCGTTTCGACACCTTGACCAGCTTCGGCTCGCCGACCTCGCTGCAGCTCGGTCAGTACGGGACGATCATCCCTGGTTTCACGGGCGTCCAGTCCGCGGTCGTGGACAAGATCGGTTTCGGTTCCCTCGGCACCGTGGCCTTGCGCGCGGCCAACGCGGGCGAGACGATCGATTTCCGCGCGGTCAACGCCGCGGGCGTCTTCCTCGGCGCCAACGAGGACCTGACTTACGCCGGCACGTACTCCCCCCACGTCGTGAATGGGCAGGCGAATGTCCGTCTTGGCGGCGGCGGGGCCACGCTGACGTACACCGGCGCGATCACCGGCAACGCCGCGGTCTTCATCGGCGGCGGCGCGGCCGGTAGCGCTTACGGCACCGTCGTCCTCAACCCGACGACGCCCGGCGCCAACACCTATGCCGGCGGCACCACGATCGGCACCAACACCTCGTACGTCGCGGTCGAAGTCCCCGCGATCACGAATCCTTTCGGCGTCTTCGGTAACGGTCCGCTGACCTTCGCCTCCGTCAACGCCCCGTTCCGCCTGGCGGCCGCGCTCCCGAACGCCGACGCGGACCTTTCGTCAGCGGCCAACCTCACCAGCATCGTCATCAACGGCGGCGCCAAGTTCGATACCAACCGCGCCGCCGACGGCGACACGGTGGTCTTCGCGCGCGGTATCGGCGCCTATGGGGCGACGGGCACCTTCCAGAAGCAGGGTCGCGGCGTCCTCCGCTTGGACGGCATCAACACCTATCTCGGCAATACCGAAGTCATCGGTCGCACTACCGGCAACGGCGTCAGCGCGTTGCACCTCAACAACGCCAATCCCTTCAACGCCGGTTACGCCGTCAACGGCGCGGCCGCGCAGACGCAGCTCTATTTCAATCCCCATTCTTCGGGCACCAACAACGACTTGCCCGGCTCC
>CALPIW020000040.1 GCA_943323725.2 Polynucleobacter meluiroseus
ATCCTTCCCGGCCATCGTCACGCGCGAACCCAGCTGCGGACAGAGGTCAAGCTCCTCGCGACGGATGCGCAGCTGGCGCATCAGCTTCACCAAGGGCGCGCCCTTCGCGCCTTCCGGCACCCAGTTGGTCAGCGCGTGCAGGCCGACGTCATATTTCCGCTTACCACGGGCGTAGAAGGAATTCAGGCCGCCGGGGGCGTTATGTCGCTCCAAGACAAGGACCTTCCTTCCGAACATCCCCAGCCGCACGGCGGCGGCGAGTCCGGACATGCCCGCTCCGATGATGACGGCGTCGTAATGGGTGGCGGCAGTGGACACGGGGCTAATGTCGGCGTTGCGCGGACCAGGTCAAGCGACGCCCTCAGGGCGTCGTGATGCGCAGGACCTCCTCCGCGGCCTGCGTGACCTGCTGGGCGGTGATCCGGGCCAAAGCGCGGTCCATCCGGGCGAGATATTCGGCGCGAGGTTCGCCGGGGAAGACCGTGGTGTCGACGCGTACCACCCGGTGCACGGCGCCCCACGGACGAGCCCGGGCGTAGTCGGATGGACCGAAGACGCCGACGACGGGCGTGCCGACCGCCGCGGCGAGCTGCAGGACGGAAGAATCGGCGCCCAGGAAAAGGCGGGATTCCTTGATGAGCCGGGCGAGCTGCGCGAACCGTAGACGGCCGCCGGTCGACATCGCGACGGGGCCGATCAGGCCGCAGAGGGCTTCGGCCATGATACGCTCGGCGCCGCCCGGTCCGGCCGAGACGACGATGCGTTCGACCGCGCGGGAGGCGACGAGCTCGCGGGCGACGACGGCCCACTTGTCGATCTCGAGGATGCGCTCCGGCCGCGTCGCGCCGGGATGGATCACGGCGAAACGGCCTTCCTCCAGCATCATCCCGTGCTCCTGCATGCGCGAAGACGAGAACCACATCGCCGGCGTCTCAGCGTGGAAGCCGAGCACGCGCGAAAGCACCTCGTGGTCGCGGGCGGCCTCATGCGGGTCGACGGCGGCGCCGAAGACCTGCTGATGCATGAGCGGACGAAGGAAGAACGGCGCGTGTCCGCCGCAGGCGCGCACGCCGGCGCCGCTGAGCGCCACGAGGCGGTTCGCCAGCCAATGACCGCCCAGCGCGATGGCGACGTCGAAGCGCTGCCGACGCAGCCGCGAGATGAGCGCCAGATGAGAGCCTTCGGGGCCGAAGCCGATGGTCTCGACGACCGCCGGACAGCCCTCGAGGGCGGGCTCGGAACCGGGAGTGGTGACGAAGGTGACCTGCGCGCCCGGATGCCGCTCGCGGATCGTGCGCAGACCCGCCGTCGCGGCCAACGCGCCGCGCAGTCCGGTGAACTTGACGACTAGCAGCCGCATCTCAGGCGAGATTCTTGGACTGATTGTCCCAGAGGCGCCGGAACAACTCGGAAGAAGCGTAGACCGCCTCGCGCGGGCCGTCCGCCACGATGCGACCACCGTCGAAGACCAGCACGCGGCCGACGTCGCGGATGGTGCTGAAGCGGTGCGCGACGATCAACGTCGTGCGCCCTTTCATCAGGAGCGCGAGCGACTGCTGGATGCTGCGCTCGGTGTCCGTGTCGAGGGCCGACGTGGCCTCGTCGAGGATGAGCACCGGGGCGTCCTTGAGGAAGGCGCGGGCGATCGAGACACGCTGGCGCTGGCCGCCGGAAAGGCGTCCGCCGCGCTCGCCGACCTTGGTCTGGAAACCTTCGGGCTGGGCCTCGATGAAGTCGAGCGCGCCGGCGAGACGGGCGGCCTCGCGGACTTCGGCGTCGGTCGCCGCCGGCCGGCCGAGGCGGATGTTCTCGAGGATCGATTCGTTGAAGAGGACCGGCTCCTGGGAGACCAAGGCGATGTTCGCGCGGAGGTCGGCCTGACGGACGGAACGCAGATCCTGGCCGTCGATGCGGATCACGCCCTGCTGGGGGTCGAAGAACCGCGGCACCAGGTTGACGAAGGTGCTTTTGCCCGCGCCGCTGGGACCGACGAGCGCGACGGATTGGCCGGCGGGGATGCTCAGGGTGACGCCGGCCAGCACCGGCTCGGCGCCGTAACCGAAATTCACGCTGACGAACTCCAGGTCGCCGCGCACGCGGGCGAGCGGGCGGGCGTCGGCGGCGTCGGGGACCTCGCTCCGGGCCCGCAGGATCTCCTCGAGCCGGGCCAGTCCGGGCGCGGCCATGCTGAGGCGGCTGGTGACGTTGCCGAGGCGCTTGATGGGGCCGTAGGCGAAATAGAAGGCGACGATGAGCGACAGCAGCTCCGGCAAGGTGAAGCCTCCCGCGGCGCCGAAACCGATGGCGGCGGCGATGCCCGACGCCGCGGTCAGTTCGATCAACGGCGAGAGGACCTTCTCATAGCGGACGAGCTTGCCTTGGATCCGCAGGCCTTCGCGGCTCGCCGCATCGAAACGAAGCCCTTCGCGCTCCTGCAGGCCATAGGCCCTGATCTCGCGGGCCGACTGCAGGTTCTCGACGGCGATGCTGTTCAGGTCGGAAGAAGAGATGAGTCCCTGCTGGGTGCGGCGCTGGATGCGAAGGGCGACCGAGCGGACCATCAGCACCGCCAGCGGCACGACGAGCAGGCAGGTGAGGAACCAGAAGCCGCTGTCATGCGAGAAGCAGACCCAGATGACGTAGCCCAAGGCGAAGACCAGCGTCAGCGGCTGGACGATCAGGTCATTGGACACGTCGACCAGCACCAGCCGGACGGAGTTGGCGTCCGTGATCAGCCGCGCCATCAGGTCGCCGACGGAGTGGCGACCGAAGAAACCCAGGTGCATCTGCTGCAAGCGACCGAAGACGTCGCGCCGGACCGCCTCGATGACGCGCAGACCCGCGAGGTTCAGCAGGTAGGTCGAAAAGAACTCGCCGAGCCCGCGGATCAGCATGACCACCGGGAGGAAGGCGACCGCGAACAGCATCTCATGCCCTTTCGGCAGGTAAAGGATCGCACCGCCGCCGAAACGCTCCGGCCACGAAAGCAAGGGGGCCGCGCGGGCGGCTTCGTCGCCGAAGACCGCGGGCAGGACCTTGCCCATGAGGAACGGCAGCCCGAAGGCGTTGGCGGCCGCGAAGACGATGGCCGCCAGCAAGGACAGGACCAGCAGCGTACGGCTCCCCTTCAGGTAGGGCAGGTAAAGCTGGTAACGGCCTCGGAACACGCCCCCAGCGTGGCGAACGGGGGGCGAGGAGGAAATACCAAACCGAGGCTATTTCTTCTTCGGGAAGGCCACGGAGAACGCGATGGCCAAGGCCAAGGTGAGTCCGATGACCGAGAGCGAGAACTCCGTGGGCAAATGGACGCGGCCGTGGTCGACGAAGCGCGCCGGCATCCAGGAGGCGAACTGTCCGGCAGGCTGACCCAATCCGGCCGCCCACGGCAGGATCATCTTGAGGCCGATGAAGACGAGGACGAAGGCGAGGGCGGGCTTGAGGAAGCGGAAATACTGCATGAAGCCGGCGAGGGCGAAATACATGGAGCGCAGCCCCATGATCGCGAAGATGTTCGAGGTGAAGGCGACGAAGCGCTTCTCCTCGATCGGCAGGTCCGGAGGCAGGATGCCGAGGACGGCCGGGATGGAATCGATCGCGAAGATCAGGTCGGTGCCCTCGACCACGATCAGCACCAGGAAGAGGGGCGTGAAGCGGCGGACACCGTCCTCCTTGACCCAGAACTTATTACCATGCAGATGCGGCGTGAGCGGGAAGAATTTCCGGGCGACCTTGACGAAGAGGTTCTCGTCCATGCCCTTGCCTTCATGTTCGTCGCGGGAGAGCGCCAGCTTGACGCCGGTGAACAGAAGGAAGAGGCCGAAGACCGGGAGCAGCCAGGTGAAGCTCTCGACGGCCGCGACCCCGGCGACGATGAAGGCCGCCCGCATGGCGACCGCTCCGATGATGCCCCAGAACAAGACGCGGTGCTGGAGATGGTCCGGGATCTTGAAGTGGGCGAAGACGAGGATGAAGATGAACAGGTTGTCGACCGAGAGGGCGAGTTCCAGGACGTAGCCGGCGGCGAACAGCTGGGCGTCTTCCGGGCCGCGCCAGGCGGAGAGCAGGAATCCGAAGGCGACCGCCAGGGAGACCCAGACGACACACCAAGCCACCGCCTCCTTGAAGGAAGGCTTGTGGTCGGTCTTATTGAAGACCCCCAGGTCAAGGGCCAGCATGCTGGCGACGAAGCCAAGGAAGGCGACCCAGGCCCACACCGGAATCACCAAAGGGGCTTCGGCCAGGACGGAAACAGGAATAACCATGCATAAGGACTTGGCCGAAACCGAGGGGAGTCAAGCCAGCCTGCCGATGCGGGCTTGCCCGCCCGCCCGGGAGCAGGCTAACTCGGTACCGCGTTCCCGTAGTTCAACGGATAGAACATTGGTTTCCTAAACCGAGGATGTGGGTTCGATTCCCGCCGGGGACAGCGCCGCGGAGGCGCGCTACCGCTTGAGACGATAGCCCTGGACGCGCGCTGCCGGCGAACGACGGTAGATTGAGTCGACGTCCTTGAGTTGCATGAGGGCCCAGGCCGCGAGGATGCTGTCACCGTTCTTCGTCAGGACGATATCATCCGCGACATAGACACAAGTATGCAAACCCTCTGCTTCCTCGAGGAAGCAGAGGACGTCGCCGAAACGGTAGGGCGGGTCCACGACCTCGTAGTTCTTCAGGAGATGCTCCGAAGCCAGCCTAGGATCCAGGAAGACGTCGTTAGGCGTGAGGTTGAAGAAATTCAACGAGGTCCAATGGCAGTCCGGGAACCGCCCCTTGAGACCGAGGTCCATCTCGGGGAAAGTATAGGTGCGCTGCCGGAAAATCGAAGGCAGGAAATGGGTGATGTCGACCGTCTGACGGGCGCGACGTTGGGTGATCGCACGGACGAAAGCCAGGCGCGGCGCATCGGTCTGGCCAGCCGACCAGTAATCGATGAAAGCCTGACGGTCGGTCGTAAGCGGCAACCTCAGCTCGACGACGAGACTGCGCACGCGCGTGATGGCGCGGAAGACGGACGTGAGCTCTTCGTCGGAACTGGCCAACGAGAGCAGAGCCTGCACGTCGCTGAAAACAAGGGCGGCTCCGCGCCGCCAGAGCAGCTTTCTGAACAACGCCTGCTGGGCGGGGGTGAGGGTGACGCCTTGGAGCCAGTCGTCGACGTCGCCGCCGAGGATAAAGACCGGGTCACGCTGATACTCGTTGGCGGCATGCTTGGCCAGTTCCAGATAGAGGGCTCCGCGCGCCTCCGGGCCGATCGCCTGCAGGTCGGAGAGTTCCGGCAGGATCACTACGCTGTTGCCGCTGGCGGCCATGCGCACCGGACTGATAAGCCGTTCGATGACTTCGGCCGGCACGTTCGCCCGGGCCATGATCTCACGGACACCGCCGGGTGTCGTCTGCTCGAAGGTCCAGCGGGTGACCTTGGTGGGCTTGGCCACCAGGGCCAGCAAGGCTTCAGGAGGCTCCAGGTAAACCGTGCGGACCTCCAGTTCGCCCCAGGGCCCCGGCTTGGCGGTCCAGACGGGCTCGGCCGCGAACAAGCCGGCGGCGCCGAGGCACGAGGCGGAGAAGAGAACAAAGGATAGCGACGACCGAAGGGACACGCTGTTTTAACATCCGTAAAACCATCAAGTTCCAACAAAAATATCATGGCGAGCCGCGGTAGGGTCGACGGAGGTTTCGCATTGTAGGGCGGTGGCTTCGTCCGCAGGGATAGTCCGAACCTTTCCCGTGACCCGACCCAAAGCCAAGAAGACCGCTCCCGCCCGCCGCAGCGCCAAGCCTGCGGGCCGGCGCGTCGCCAAACCGACGAAGCGTCAGGCTGACGCCGCCTCGACCTCGACCCCGGAAGCGGCCAAGGCCCAGCCCAACCAGCGCATCGGCGTGCTCATCGACGCCGACAACGTCTCCCACCAGCACCTCCCCACCCTCCGGCGCTTCATCGGCGAAACGACCATCACCGCTGCCAAGGCCTACGGCGACTTCCAAGGCCGCCTCAGCGGCTGGCGCGCCGCCGCCCAGGAATGGACCGAACTCGAACTCGTCGACCAGCGCAGCTACACCCCGGGCAAGAACGCCGCCGACATGCGCCTGACGATCGACGCGGTGAAGCTGATGGCCGGCCCCACCCCGCCCACGACCCTCATCTTCGTCACGAACGACAGCGACTTCACACCCGTCGTCGAGGACGCCAAGCGCCTCGGCGTCCGCATCATCGTGATGGGCGAGCGCACGCACAAGGCGCTGCGCTCCACGGCGCATCATTACCTGAACCTATCCGAGTTGCGCGCGCGCATGGACGACGAGCAGGCGGCGAAGTCCGACCCGCGCAAGGCCCTCGGCCTGCTCGCCCAGGCCCTGCGCGCCGTCCTGCCGAAGACCAACAAGGAAGCCGGCGGCCTGCTGGATCAGTTCGAGAAGATGTTGCCGGACCTCCGTTTCGCCGACGCCCCGCGCCCGCCCCGCGAGGCCGGTCCCCGCCGCGAAGCCCGTCCGGAACGCGCCCCGCGCGAACCGCGTCCGGCCCGCGAACCCCGCGCGCCGCGCGAAGCCCGCCCGGCGCCGGATAACTCCGGTCAGGATTACCGCGACCGCCCGAACCTCTCGTCCGCCCAGCAGGCCCAAGGCAAGGCCGAGGCCGACCAGCGCCGCGCCCAGCTCCAACAGCGACAGGACATCATCGACGCCCTCGTCGACGTCGCCACCGGCCTCGCCCCCGAAGGCGAATGGCTGAAGGTCGAGGTCATCAAGAAATTCCTCCTGCAGGAACATCCCGGCCTCGAAGCCAACGCCCCGCGCTACGCGAAGTTCTATCGCATGCTCGAGGATACCGGTCGCTTCGACGTCCAGCTCCAGGGCTCGACGGTGATGGCTCGCCTGAAGGAGTAAGCCTTACTTCCCGATCGTCCGGGCGAGGAAGTCCAGGGTCACCTGGGTGATGTCCGCCTCCGGAGAGCTACTGCTGACCTCGGCGCCGGCGATGAGACCGGTCCGCTTCCAGCTTTTGCCTTTCGGATGCAGGTCGAAGGTGTGCGGGGCGCCGGCGACGACGACGTACTCATGCGAGACCTTGGCGGCGCGCAGGGCCTTGGCGAGGCCGTCGGACTGCGCGATATCGACGGTGGTGTCGGCGGTGCCGTGCAGGATGAGCACGGGCGGATCCTGCGGATCGCACTGATTCTCCGGCAGGTAAGCGGCCTGCTCCGCAGCCGAGACACCCGGGACGACCCCCTTGCCGTGCTTGGAGAAATTCACGACGCCGTAGAAGTCGATGACCGCGGAGACTTTGGCGGAATGCTTCGCCTGCGGATCACCACCCGGGCCGGTCTTGTCGTCGGACAGTCCCACCATGAGCGCGAGGTAGCCGCCGGCCGAACCGCCGGCGACGGCGATGCGGTCCGGGTCGAGGCCGAGCGCGTCCGCGTTGGCCCGCATCCAGCGCACCGCATCACGACAGTCCGCGATGTTCCGCGGCCACACGCCGGCCTTGTCCTTCGGACCGAGCACGTAGTTGCAACTCACGACGACATAGCCCGCGCGGGCGAGGTCGGCGCTGACGCTGGCGGTGCGATACTCGGCCTTGTCCCCGCCGGTGAAGCCGCCGCCATGGATGAAGAGCACGCCCGGGCGCCGGACCTTGAAGTCGCGCCGATAAGAGACGTAAAGGTCGAGCCGCTCCCGACGACCCTCCGGCAGGAAGGCCAAGTCACTCAGCCGGAAGACGGGATTCGGCATCGAAGCGCCGTAGCCCTGAGACATGAAGGTGGCATACCTCGCCGGGAGATCGGCCAGCTTGTCGGCGCCAGGCTTACCCAGTTCGTGGATGCGCAGTTTGGTGTCATCGGCGGCGAAGAGGGATACGGCGACGAATAGGAGCAGAAGCAGACGCATAAAGGGCGGGGGTAGAACGTTTCTACACCCCGCCCTTGCAGGCAGTCAACGCGTCAGCCGACAGCTCAGGACAACGCGTGGGCGTAACCGTCGACGATCGCCTGCAGGGAGGCTTCGACGAGGTTTTCGCTGACGCCGACCGTACCCCAGGAGGCCTTGCCGTCGGAGGAGCGGATGACCACGCGGGTCTTGGCCGCGGTGCCGTCGGCGCCGCCGAGGATGCGGACCTTATAATCCACGAGACTGACCTTCGCGAGCTTCGGGAAGGACTTCACGAGCGCGGAACGCAGGGCCTGGTCGAGGGCGTGCACCGGGCCGTCGCCTTCGGCCACGGTCAGGGTCTCCTTACCGGCGATGCTGAGACGCACCACGGCTTCGCAATAGGCCGAGCCCTTGGCGCCGCGCGCGGTGACGTGATAGGAGGCGACCTCGAAAGGCGCGGCCTTGCTCTTGCCGATATGGCGTCGGAGCAGGAGCGCGAGCGAGGCCTCGGCGTCTTCGAAGCTCCATCCGCCGTGCTCGAGCTTCTTGAGCTCATCGAGCGCGGTGGCGGTGGCAGGAGAATCGCGGTCGAGGTCGATGCCGAGGGACTTCGCCTTGAGGACGATGTTGCTGCGGCCGGACTGGTCGCTGACGAGCACGGTACGCTCGTTGCCGACGACGGTCGGGTCGACATGCTCGTAGGCGGCGGAGAACTTGCGGACGGCGTCCACGTGCGTGCCGCCCTTATGGGCGAAGGCCGCGGTGCCGACCCACGGACGACGCGGATCAGGGGCGAGGTTGGCGACGCCGTCGACGAAGCGGGAGAGGCCGGCGAGGCCCTTGAGCGAGGTCGAGGAGACGCACTTCCAACCGAACTTCAGCTGGGCGCAGGGAATCACGGCGGTGAGGTCGCAATTGCCCGTGCGTTCGCCGATACCGTTGACGGTGCCCTGGACGTGGGAAGCGCCGGCTTCGAGCGAAGCGAGGGCGTTGGCGAGGCCGAGACCGGCATCATCGTGCGTATGGATACCGATGGGGGTCTTCTTGAGCGCGGCGATCGCGGCGCGGGTGGCCGCGGCGACTTCGGCCGGCAGGGAGCCTCCGTTGGTGTCGCAAAGCACCACGCGGTCGGCGCCGCCTTCGACGGCGGCCAGCATGGAGGCGATCGCATAGGCCGGGTCGTCCTTCCAACCGTCGATGGCGTGCTCGCAGTCGTAGACGACCTCGCGGCGGTGGGACTTCAGGAAGGCGACCGTGTCGCGGATCATCTCGAGATTCTCCTCGGGCGAGCAGCGGAGCACCTCGCGGACGTGCAGGGCGGAAGTCTTGCCGTAGATCGTGACGACCGGGGTGTCGACTTCGAGGAGGCCGCGGACCTGGGCGTCTTCGGAGGCGCGCACGCCCTTGCGGCGGGTCGACCCGAAGGCCGCCAGCTTGGCATGCTTGAACTTCAGCTTCTTGGCGCGGGCGAAGAATTCGACGTCGCGGGGATTGG
>CALPIW020000041.1 GCA_943323725.2 Polynucleobacter meluiroseus
CGCCGTCAACGCCCAGCTCACGCTCGCGCTCCTCGCCTTCGTCGCCCTCGCGCACAGCGCCGCGTGGCACCGCGCGGGCCGCGGCGAAGACCCCGCGCCCTTCCGCGCCGGCCGCTGGGCGGCGGGCCTGACGCTCGCGGTCATCGTCGGCGGCGCGGTCATGCGCCAAGGTCGCTTCACCGCTTGGGTCACTTCCCCCGACCAAGGGCTCTTCATCCCCTCGGTCGGCGACGGCGTGCTCTGGTGGGTCAATCTCGCCCACCGCGGCGGCGCCCTGCTGGCGGCTTCAGCCGTGCTCTTCTTCGCCTACCGGCTGGCCCGCCACGGCTATCCGTTCCTACGCTGGGGCTCCCTCGTCGGCCTGCTGGGCCTGCAGGTGCTCCTCGGCGTCCTGAGCCTCCGCCTCTACGACAACCCGCACGTCCGCACCGTCCATCTCGTCGTGGGCGCCGCGCTGTTCTCGTCGCTCTGCGCCGCGCTCGCCCTCGCGCATCGCCGCGCCCGGACCGACGCCGCCTGAGCCGGCGCGACGGATTTGCCTTTAACCCTGCGCGTAAACCCGCCACGACAAGACCGATGAGCGAACGCGCCGGATCCGTGCCTGCCGCCTACTGGGAGCTGACCAAGCCCCGGCTGTCGTTCCTCTCCGTCCTGACCTCGCTCGCCGGCTATTTCTGCAGCGCGCCCGCGCAGCCGACCGACGCCAAGGTGCTCGTCTCCCTCGCCCTCGGCACGGCCCTCGCGGCCGGCGGCTGCGGCGCGGTCAACATGTGGTGGGAGAGCGACGCGGACGCGAAGATGGAGCGCACGCGCAACCGTCCGATCCCCGCCGGGATCATCCGCCCCGGCGCCGCCCTGCTCTTCGGGATGATGCTGCTGGTCGCCGGCGTAGGGCTCGTGTGGCTCGGCGCCAACCCGCTGGCCGGGGCGCTCACCGCCGCGACCGCGTTCTCATACCTGTTCCTGTACACGCCGCTCAAGACGCTGACCTCCTGGTGCACGCTCGTCGGCTCGCTGCCGGGCGCGATCCCGCCGATCATCGGCACGGCGGCCAAGCTCGGCGCCATCGACCGCATGGGCTGGCTGCTCTTCGCCCTGCTGTTCTTCTGGCAGGTGCCGCACTTCATGGCCCTCGCGGTGATGTGCCGCGAAGACTACGCCCGCGGCGGCTTCAAGGTGGCCACGGTCGACGATCCTTCCGGTCGCTCGGCGTCGGTCTGGGCCCTGGCCTTCATCCTGCCGATGATCGTCGTGGCCGGCGCGATCGCCACGAACTTCTTCCCGAGCTGGACCAGCCCCTACGTGTGGGTCTCCTTCCTGGCCGGCGCGTGGTTCTTCAAGCTGACGCTCGAGTTCGCCCTCCCGCAGCGCCGGGCCGCGGTCGCGAAGCCGCTCTTCATCGCCTCGATCCTTTACCTGCCGGTCGTCCTGTTGACTCTGACGCTCAACCGGCTTTTCTGAACCCATGGACGCCCGCGCCGCCAAGCAGACCCTGCGCGCGGAACTGAAGGCCCGCCGCACCGCGCTGACGGCGCGTGAACTGCAGGTCGCTGGCGACGAGGCCGCCCGGCTGATCACGCAGCTCCCGGAGTGGAAGCAGGCGAAGACGGTCTGCCTCTACGCCTCCTTCGGCGGCGAACTGCCGACCGACGCCCTCCTCGCGCTCGCCCTCCTCGAAGGGAAGCGGCTCCTGCTGCCACGCGTGACGAACAAGACGACGCTCGTCCTCCATGAGGTCACCGACCTCGGCGCGCTCCCGCCCTCCCGGCTCGGCATCCGCGAACCGAAACCCGCCGCCCCGGTCGCGACGCTGGCCGACGCCGGCCTGATCCTCGTCCCGGGCCTGGGCTTCGACGGGGCCGGACGGCGCCTCGGCTTCGGCGGCGGTTTCTATGACCGGCTGCTGGCCAAGCCGCCGCGCAAGACCTTCCTCCTGGGCCACGCGCATGCCTTCCAGGTGGTCCCGCGGCTGCCCGACGAGCCGCATGATATTAAAGTTAAGGCGGTCGCCACCCCGCAGGGCGTGATTCGCTGCCGAGCACGCTAGCGGGTTTGCCAAGCGGGGCGATTCGTGTCCGATGGAGGGTCCGATGCCCGCCCCCCGACCAGACGCGATCCGCCTCCGCGGCGTCCGCCAGAACAACCTGAAGGGCTTCGACGTCGACATCCCGGTCGGCAAGCTGGTCGTGGTGACGGGCCTCAGCGGCGCGGGCAAATCCTCCCTGGTCTTCGATACGCTGCACGCCGAAGGGCAACGCCGCTACGTCGAGACGTTCAGCCCGTACGTCCGGCAGTTCCTCGAGCTGCTGCCGTCCCCGGCGCTCGACTCCGCGGAGAACGTCCGCCCCTCCGTCGCGATCAAGCAAGGCAACGCGGTCCGCACGTCGCGCTCGACGGTCGGCACGATGACCGAACTCTGCGACTGGTTCAAAGTCTGGTTCGCCCATCGCGCCGAACTCGTCGACCCGGCCAGCGGCCAGGTGATCGTCCCGCGCGGGCCCGACGCGGCCTGGCAGGATTCGCTCGCGCGCTTCCCGGGCCAGTCGCTCTCGCTCGCGTTCGCGGTCGCCAAACCGGAATCGCTGGGCTGGGCGACCATCGCGGAAGAATTCGCCAAGGCGGGCTTCAGCCGCGCCTTCGCCGCCGGCCGACGTATCCGGCTGACGGAGGACGAGATCCCCGCCGACGCGACGGAACTGCTGGTCATCCAAGACCGCGTGACGGTCGCCCCCGACCAAGCCTCGCGCTTCCATGAGGCGGCCCTCGCGGCCTTCCGCCTCGGCGGCGCCCGCCTCCGCCTGCTCGACGACCAAGGCAATGAGCTGTCCCGCTACAGCGAGGTGCTCGAATCACCGGTCGACGGACGGAAGTTCCGGCCGGCCTCGCCCGCGCTCTTCTCCTTCAATTCTCCCGTCGGCGCGTGCCCGGAGTGCCGTGGCTTCGGCCGCGTCATCGGCCTCGACTGGCATAAGATCATCCCGAATCCGGCGCTGACGCTCGCCGAAGGCGCGATCGCCCCGTTCCAAGGCACGGTCTACGGCGAATCGCAGAAGGACCTCACGCGCGCCTGCCGCAAGGCGGGCATCCCGATGGACGTGCCGTGGAAGAAGCTCTCGGCGGCGCACCGCAGATTCGTCGAGCACGGCGAGCCGGGCTACGTCCAGGGTTCCTACGATTCGATGTGGTACGGCGTCCGCGGCTTCTTCCGCTGGCTCGAAGGGACGACCTATAAGATGCACGTGCGGGTGTTCCTCTCCCGCTGGCGCGCCTACGAGTCCTGCCCGCAATGCCATGGCCGCCGCTTCCGCGAGGAATCGCTCTTCTGGCGCTGGCAGGGCAAGACGCTCCCCGAACTCTACGCGTCGCCGGTCTCGGACCTGCGCGCGCTGCTGGCGCCGCTGGCGCCGAAGGACTCCCGCCATCCCGCCGACCACGCGCTCGAGGCTATCCTCGCACGCCTCGGCTACCTCGAAGCGGTCGGCCTCGGCTACCTCGCGCTCGATCGCTTGTCCCGCACGCTTTCCGGCGGCGAAGTCCAGCGCGTCAACCTGACCTCCTGCCTCGGCGCCTGCCTCGCGGACACGGTCTTCGTCCTCGACGAACCGAGCGTCGGCATGCACGCCCGCGACCTGGCCCGCATGGTGGGCATCCTCCGCAGCCTGGTCGAACAGGGCAACACGGTGGTGGTGGTCGAACACGACGAGTCCGTGATGCGCGCGGCCGATTGGCTGATCGAAATCGGCCCGCGACCCGGCGCCGAAGGCGGCCACCTCCTCTACCAAGGCGCTCCGCAAGGCATCCTCAAGGTCAAGGAATCCGCGACGGGCAACTGGCTCTCCGGCCGCCGCACGCCCGAGACGCGCGCCCCGCGCCCGATCGGCGACACGACTCCTCGCCTCCGCGTGAGCGGCGCGACGGTCAACAATCTCCGCGACTTCAGCTGCTCGATCCCGCTCGGCCGCCTCGTCGGACTCTGCGGCGTCTCGGGCTCAGGCAAGTCGACGCTGCTCCACCAGGTCATCGGCCGACGCGACCCGGAGTCAGGCGACGAAGCGACGGAACTGAAATGGGTGAAGTTCGACAAGGAGCCGGCGGAGATCGCCCTCGTCGACCAATCCCCCGCGACCCGCACGCCGCGCTCCAACCCGGCGCTCTACGTCGGCGCCTGGGATGCGATCCGCACGTTGCTCGGTAATTCCCCGGAAGCGAAGGCCGCCGGCCTCACGCCCTCGCACTTCTCCTTCAACGCCGGCGAAGGCCGCTGCGAACGCTGCGGCGGCGCGGGCTGGGAGACGGTCGAGATGCAGTTCGTCTCGGACGTCGCGCTGCCCTGCCCGTCCTGCAACGGCAAACGCTTCCGCGACGAGGTGCTGAGCTTCCATTATGACGGCCAGTCCGTCGGCGACCTGCTCGCGATGTCCGTCACCGAGGCGCGCAAGTTCCTCGGCGAACGCACGCCCGCCTCCGCCCAGCTGGCCTGCCTCGAAGAAGTCGGTCTCGGCTACCTCTCGATGGGCCAGCCGCTCACGACGCTCTCCGGCGGCGAAGCCCAGCGACTCAAGCTAGTCCGCTACCTTTCCAAGATCGACGCCCGCAAGAGCGGCGCGCTGCTGCTCCTCGACGAACCGACGACCGGCCTGCACCGCGAGGACGTCGCGCGCCTGATCGGCCTGCTCCATCGCCTGACCGAAGCCGGCCACTCGCTCATCGTCGTGGAACATCACCTCGACGTGCTGAAGTCCTGCGACTGGTTGCTCGAGATGGGGCCGGAAGCCGGGCCGGCCGGCGGACGCCTCGTCGCCGAAGGCACGCCCGCGGAAGTCGCCCAAGCGGGCACGGTGACGGGACGTTTCCTCGCCAAGGGCGACGACGCCTTCGCCGCCGCCTCGACCGCGCCGGGTAAGCCGCGTCCGACGTCGATCTCCCTCCGTGGCGCGCGCGAACACAACCTGAAGGACGTCTCGCTCGAGATCCCCCACGGCTCATTGACGGTGATGACGGGCGTGTCCGGCTCGGGCAAATCCTCCCTGGCCTTCGACATCCTCTTCGCCGAAGGGCAGCGGCGCTTCCTCGAATGCGTCTCGGCCTACGCCCGCCAGTTCGTCGAACAACTCCCGAAGCCTGATATCGATTCGCTCACGGGCCTGCCGCCGACGGTCGCGATCGAACAGCGCGTGACGCGCGGCTCCGCGAAATCCACCGTCGCGACGGTCACCGAAGTGGCCCAATACCTCCGCGTGCTCTTCGCCCGCGCCGGCGTGCTGCACAGTCCGACGACCGGCGAACCGCTCGAAGAGATGACCGAAGACGCGGTCGTCCGCCTGGTCGCGAAGCAGGCGAAGGCCTTGAAGAAGGGCTCGCTGCTCATCGCCGCCCCGCTCGTGCGCGCCCGCAAGGGCCATCACCGCCCGCTGGCCGAATGGGCCGAGACGAAGGGACTCCGCCTGCTGCGCTGCGACGGCAAGCTGTTCAAGGTCGACGGCTTCGAAGGCCTCGACCGCTATTCCGAACACGATGTCGATGCGGTCTTCGGCGAACTCCGCGCCGACGGGCTCATCCGCCTGCCCGACGAGACCGAAGAATCCGGCGAGAAGGCGCTCCGCTCGCTCGTTCGCCAGGTGCTTTCGGCCGGCAAGAACGCGTGCGTGCTGCTCGCCCCCGACGGCCGTCAGGTCGCCTATCTGTCGACGTCGCGCAGCGACCCCGCCACGGGTGAATCCTTCCCGGAGGTCGACCCGAAGCATCTCTCCTGGAACTCTCCACGCGGCTGGTGTCCGGATTGTCGCGGCCACGGCCTCGAGGTCACGACGTTCTCCTCCGACGAAGAAGAGTCCATCAACGAGAACGCGATCGCGGACCGCGTCGGCGAAGCAGTCTGCCCGACCTGTCACGGCGAACGCCTCGGCCCGATCGGCCGCTCGGTGAAGCTCGCCGGTCCGAAGGGTCGCTCGCTTTCCCTCCCGGGCCTGCTGCGCCTGCAGCCCGACGAATCCCTCGCCTTCCTTTCCGGCCTCAAGCTGGAGGCCCGCGAGAAAGCCATCGTCGGCGCCCTCCTGCCCGAGATCGCGGCGCGCCTGCGCTTCCTCGATTCGGTCGGCCTCGGCTACCTCGCGCTCGACCGCGGCGCCGACACGCTCTCCGGCGGCGAAGCCCAGCGCATCCGCCTCGCGGCGCAGCTCGGCTCGACGCTTTCCGGCGCGCTCTACGTGCTGGATGAGCCGAGCATCGGCCTGCATCCGCGCGACAACGACCGCCTCATCGATTCGCTCAAGGGCCTGCGCGACCGCGGTAACACGGTCTTGGTCGTCGAACACGACGAAGACACCATGCGCGCGGCCGACCTGGTCGTCGACATGGGCCCGGGCGCCGGCGTGCACGGCGGCGAGATCGTCGCCCAGGGCACCGCGGCCGCGCTCGAGAAACGCGCCGACTCCGTCACGGGCCGCTTCCTGAAGGAAGCCATCCCGCATCCGCTCCGCGGTTCACGGCGACCGGTCGCCGGCAAAGGCGCGCCGGCCGAATGGGTCCGCCTCAAGAATGCTTCGCTGCGCAACCTCAAGGGCTTCGACGTGCAGATCCCCGTCGGTCGCCTGACGGTCGTATGCGGCGTCTCCGGCGCCGGCAAATCCACGCTGGTCACCGACCTCCTCGCCCCGGCGATCCGCGCGGCTATCGCGAAGAAGAAGGACGGCCTCACGGGCAAGGAAGCGCTCACCGCCGTCTCGCACGAAGGCAAGCCGGCCTTCACGACGCTTTCCGGACTCAAGGGCTTCCGCCAACTGGTGGTCGTCGACCAGGAGCCGATCGGCAAGACGCCCCGCTCGACGCCGGCGACCTACATCGGGGCCTGGGACCTCATCCGCGAACGTCTGGCCTCCCTCCCGGAAGCGGCGATCCGCGGCCATGGCGCGGGCTTCTTCTCGTTCAACACTTCCGGTGGACGCTGCGAAGCGTGCTCCGGCGCGGGACGCATCAAGCTCGAGATGAGCTTCCTGCCCGACACCTACGTGCCGTGCGAAGAATGCGCGGGCACGCGTTACGGCTCGGCCGCGAAAGCGATCCGCTGGAACGGGAAGTCCGCGGCGGACCTGCTGGCGATGACGTTCGAAGAAGCCGCAGCGTTCCTCTCCTTCGATGCGAAGCTGGGCGACCTCTGCGGGCTGATGGTGAAAACGGGCCTAGGCTACCTGACGCTCGGCCAGAGCAGCCCGACGCTCTCCGGCGGTGAGGCCCAGCGCCTGAAACTCGTCAGCGAACTCGCCCAAGGTCTGCCGACCTTCCGCGAACGTTCGCGCGGCGAGATCCGCCCGAACCTCTACATCCTCGAAGAACCGACCATCGGCCTGCACCAGTCGGACTGCCGTCGTCTGATCGAACTCCTCCACGCGCTCGTCGACCAAGGCCACACGGTCGTGGTCATCGAACATCACCCCGACGTGATCGCCGAGGCGGACTGGGTGACCGAGATCGGTCCGGAAGGCGGCAACGCCGGCGGCCAGCTGGTCCACGCCGGCGACCCGGAGTCCCTCGCCAAACTGAAGAAGTCGCCCACGGCGCCCTCGCTCCGGCTCACGCTCGAACGCGGCCTCGTCAAAAAAGCCGCGGGCTGAGCCGAGGCCTTTGCGGTTCCCTTTGACCCCGGCCTACCGACAGGTATTGCTTACCTCCTAAGTCCGATGTCCTCCCGTCCCCTCCTCCTTGGCGTCAACATCGACCACGCCGCGACGCTCCGCCAGGCGCGTTACCGCGGGGCCCACCTGTCCCCGCACGCCGAGCCGGACGTGGTCGCGTTCACGCGCGAAGCCCTCGCGGGCGGGGCCGACGGCATCACGCTGCACCTGCGCGAAGATCGTCGTCACATCCAGGACGCCGACGTCCATGCGATCGCCGCGATCGCCGGCGTCCGTCTCAACCTCGAGATGGCCTGCACGTCCGCGATGACCGCCTTCGCCCTGAAGTTGAAGCCGGCGGCGGTCTGCCTCGTCCCGGAATCCCGCGAGGAGGTCACGACCGAAGGCGGCCTCGACGTCGCCGGGCAGCTCGCCCGCGTCCGCGAGACGACCCACGCCCTGAAGGCCGCCGGCATCGAGGTCTCGTTGTTCATCGGACCCGACGCCCCGCAGATCGAAGCCGCCGTCGCCGTCGGCGCTCCGGTCATCGAACTCCACACGGGGGCTTTCGCCAACGCGTGGAAATCTCCGGCCGCCGCCGCCGAACTCGAACGCCTCCGCGCCGGTTGCGAACTCGCTCATCGCCATGGGCTGATCGTCAACGCCGGCCACGGGATCAATTACGACAACATCCGCGCCATCCTCACGCTGCCGCACCTGCACGAACTGAACATCGGCCACTCGATCGTCGCGCGCGCGCTCTTCACGGGCATCCGCGGCGCGGTGTCCGAGATGAAGGCCCACCTGGCCAAGCAGGCATGAACCTCGAAGGCGGCAACGTGCTCGGCGTCGGCGTGGACCTCACGGAGGTCGACCGCATCCGCTCGGCCCACCTGAAGCATGGCACCGCCTTCCTCGACAAGGTCTTCACGCCCGCGGAGCAGAAACTCTGTCTGGCGAAAGCCGATCCCTATCCTTCGCTGGCCGCCCGCTTCGCCGCCAAGGAGGCCGCCAGCAAGGCCTTCGGCACGGGCATCGGCGCGGAACTCTCCCTGACGAGCATCGGCGTCCTCAACGGCCCGGAAGGCGAACCGGTCGTCGAACTCGACGACAAGGCCCGCGCCCTCCTCGCCGCGCGCGCCGCCTCCCGCCTGCTGATCTCGCTGACGCACACCGACACGCTCGCCCAAGCCTTCGTGGTGCTGGTCCGCTGACGCATGAGCGCCTCCGCCCGCCTGCCGGTCCTGTCCTGCGCCGAAGCCGCGGCCGCCGAAGCGGCGTTCCTCGCCGGCGACGCGAAACTTTCCTGGCAGCTGATGAACGTCGCCGCCCGCGGCGTCGGTGAAGCCGCGCTCTCGCTCCTCGGCCGTAAGCCGGAGCGGATCCTGGTGCTGGCCGGCAAAGGCAATAACGGGGCCGACGCCTTCCTCGCCGCGCTGCACTGCGCCCGCGCCGGCACGGAGATCGTCGCGGTCTTCGCCGAAGGCGGTCCGGCCCGCGCCCCAGCCCAGCGCGCCTGGTCCATGCGCAAGAAGGGCGTCCGCATCGGCCTCGTCGCCGCGGCCAACCTGCGCCAGCTCGCCGCCCACGAGTTCTGTCTGATCTTCGAC
>CALPIW020000042.1 GCA_943323725.2 Polynucleobacter meluiroseus
AGCAGGAGCGCATCGGTGCCGGACGAGACCCCGAGGGCGTGCTTCACGCCGAGGAACGCGGCGCAGTCCTTCTCGAAGGCCTCGAGCCGCGGGCCCATGATGAACATGTTCGAGCGAAGGACCTCGCGGAAGGCGTTCTCGAACTGCGCTTCGAGGGCGCGATTCTGCGGGCCGAGGTCAAGGAGCGGGACGTTCGTCATGGCGCAAGGGGGTTTTCCCACCGTCGGCCCGCACGGGCAACATCATTCAGTCCGACGACGGGCGCGCCAGACCAGCCAGGCGCCGAAGGCGGCGAGCGGGAGCGTCCAGAACTGACCAGCCGTGAGGCCGAGGACGAAGCCGTCATCGGGGGAGCGGAAGGCCTCGCAGACGATGCGACCGAAGGAATAGAGCAGCAGGAATTCGCCGGCGAGACGACCGGGCGACAGGCGCAAGGGATAACGACGGAGCACCCAGAGCAACGGCAGCAGCCCTTCGGCGAAAGCCTCGTAGAGCTGCGATGGGTGACGCGGCTCGGCGCCTTCACGCGGGAAGATCACCGCCCAGGGGAGATAAGATGGGTCGCCGACGAGCTCGCCGTTGATGAAGTTGGCGAGGCGGCCGAAGAGGAGGCCCGCCGGGGCGAGGGCGCAAATCAGGTCGCCGATGGCGTAGAAGTCGGCCTTGATGCGCCGCGCGAACCAGGCGCCGGCGAGCAGGACGCCGAGGAAGCCGCCGTGGCTGGCCATGCCGCCTTCCCAGACGCGGAAGAGCATCAGCGGATCCGCCGCGAATTCGGCGCGCGCGTAGAGGAAGACGTGGCCGCAACGGCCACCGGCGATGACGCCGACCATGATGGCGGTGATGAGCGTCGATTCGTCGAGCGCCGTGCGCAGCGGCGTGAGGCCCGCGCGACGCCAGCGGCCGAGGAGCCAGGCGGCCACGAGGAAGCCCGCCGCGTAGGCCAGTCCGTACCAATGCACGCCCCGTAGGCCCCAGCTCTCGGGGAAACGGAACGCGACCGGATCAAGGTCGTGCGTCCAGTAGGCGAGCAAGGCCGCGTTCATGCGCCAGGCTTAGGGGCGTCGGGGCGTCGGCCGACGCGGTGGCCGCGCTGGCGCGCGAGCTCACGCATGTCGGGATGCGGGTCGTCCTTCTCGTAGATCTCGACGCCGAGGAGCGACTCGAAGACGTCCTCGAGGGTGACGACGCCCGCGAAGGCGCCGAACTCATCGACCACCACGGCCAAGTGCTGGTGCGCGCGGACGAGGTCGTGGAGAGCGTCGGACAAGGTGGCGTTCTCGGGCACGACATGGGCCTTGCCCATGAGCTCGCGCACGCGCACGTCGCGGCGGCCTTCGCCGGCGGCCTTCAGCAGGTCGCGACGCCGGACGACGCCGACGATGCGATCCGGGTTCTGTTCCCAGACCGGCATGCGGCCGTGCGGGACGGTCGGGTGGAGACGAAGGACATCGGCCACCGTGAGGTCGGCCTCGATCGAGGTGACGACGGAACGCGGCGTGAGCACGTGCGAGACCGGGATGTCGTCGAGCCGGACGGCGTTGGCGACGAGGTTGCTCTCGGCCTGGGTGATCTTGCCTTCGCGGGCGGCGGCCTGGGCCAGGCTGCCGATGTCGGCATCGGCGCGGTCGACGCCGGGCTCCTCGGGCGGCGCGAGCGAGTCATGCAGCTTGCCGAGCATGCGGAGCATCTTGGCGGCGCCGCGGACGAGCGGGAGGGACGAGGCGATGCGCGGGGCCAGCGCCACGCGGAAATGCATGCCGAGCTTGCGCGGAAGCATGATCGTCAGCCAGGCCATGAAGAAGGAGATCGCGATGACGACGAGCACCGTGGCCAAGGCGAAGCCCCAGCTCTCGCCGACACGGGGCAGGAAGCGCACGCCGACGAGCACGCCGCCGAGCAAGGCGCTCATGCCGACGAAGGCGGCGGACAGGACTTCGAAAGCGGCGAGGGTGTTGCCCTGGTCGCCGCGGCAACGTTCGAGCGCGACGGCGGCGGTGGCCTGACGGCGGCGAAGGTCCTCGAGTTCGGCGTGCGAGAGGGCCGAGACGACGCCGGCGACGAGGGAGATTCCCGCCGCGCTGCCGTTGAGGAGCACGAAGACTAGCCAGAGATACCAGACGGATTCCATGTCCTGCTGGGATAGGCGAGAGGCGCCGACTTGGCGAGGGAGAATCCCGGCGTTGACCCTGCGGAAGCGGGGCGGATACTGCGCTCATGACCCCCCGCGAGCTCCGGATCATCTCCGCCCTGGCCGTCTTCCTCACCGCCGGACTTCCCGCGGCCGCCGGCGCGATCGCCTTCCGCGCGCAGCCCGTGCTCGTCGGCGCCATCATCGGCGAACCTGGCGCCCTGCCCGGCCTCACCGGACTCTTCTTCAACCACTTCACCGGCGCGCTGCTCGGCCTGCTCGCCGTCGGCCTCGGCGTGACGCTCTACGCCGCCCGCGCCCACCTGCGCGAGACGGACGACGTCGTGCGCATGACCAAGCTCCTCGCCGCGACCTGCTTCGCGGCCCTCGTCAGCGTCTCTTTCCTCGCGCTCTTCGTGCTCGCCGCGGCCTTGCCGGCCTACGCGAAGCTGATGCAGCGCTGAACACGCCAGCCGGCCAGCGCGCCGAGCAACGGGCGCGCGACGGCGGGATCGCCTGACCAGAGCGGGCGGCCGTCGACGTCGTCCCAATGCGAGACGGCTGACGCGCCGCCCGGCAGGGTCGAGCGCAGGACCAGCATCGCTTCGGCGCGGACGGGGACCGTCGACGCGACCTCGCGCGTCGGCAGGCCGGCGCAACGGATCAACTGGCCGAGCGCCGTGCCCGGCAGGCGAGCGGTGGTCTCGGCCGGGACATGCAGCACGCCGCCCTCCACCCAAGCCAGGCTCGAGCGGGAACCTTCGCTGACGAACCCACGCGCATCGAACTGCACGCCTTCGACGCCGGCGCCGGCGCCGAGCGAACGCAGCTCGACGGAGGCGGCCATGGAGTTCGCCCACGGGGCGGATTTAGGGCGCGGGAGCCATTCCGCGGCATCGCGCACCGTGCGAAGCGAACGCAGACGGAAGACCTCCGGCGAAGGAAGCAGCGCACGGAGACCGAGTTCCTCGAAATCGGAGCCGACGACGAGACGCAGCACGCCCTCTTGTCCGCCCAGCAGACGGAGCGCCGCGCGCCAGGCCGGCAGGTCACCGGCGGCGAGCGGGCCGGGCGCGAAACCGGCGCGGGCCATGCCGGCACGCAGCCGCGCCAGATGGTCGTCGAGGCACTCCACCGTACCCGCGCGCAGGGCGATCGTTTCAAAGAAGGCCGCGCCAGCCGGGAAGCTGCCCGGCATGGCATCGCCCTCGGCGAGGACGCCGTTGCGACAGACGCGGCTCATGGGAGCGCCGCGCGGGCGGCGGCAAGGAGCGGAGCCTGGGCCTTGCGCAGGCTCTCGGCGTATTCGCGGGCGGGCACCGAGTCGGCGACGACGCCCGCGCCCGCTTGGACGAAGGCGCGGCCCTCGGCGGACCAGAGCGAGCGGATGATGATGTTGAGGCAGAGTTCGCCGGAGGCGCCGATCCAACCGAGGGAGCCCGTGTAGTAGGCGCGGGCCACCGGTTCGAGTTCGGCGATGACCTGCATCGTCCGCACCTTCGGCGCGCCCGTGACCGTGCCGCCCGGGAAGAGCGCGCGGACCACGTCGGCCGGACCGGCGCCTGCGGCGAGGTCGCCTTCGACCTGTGAGACGAGGTGCATCACGTGGGAGTAGCGTTCGACCGCCATGAACTCCGGGACACGCACCGTGCCGGGACGGGAGACGCGGCCGACGTCATTGCGCAGGAGATCGACGAGCATCAGGTGCTCCGCCTTCTCCTTCGTATCGCCCGAGAGTTCGCGAGCCCAGGCGAGGTCCGCCGCTTCGTCGGCGCCGCGCGGGCGCGTGCCGGCGATCGGCCGCGAGACGACGCGGCCGCCCGCGACCTCGACGAGGAGCTCGGGCGAACCACAGGCGAGGGACACGCCGGGCAGGCGCACGAAGCCCATGTACGGCGAAGGATTGGCGGAACGCAGCGCCTCGTAGGCGCCGAGCGTATCGACCGCCGGGACTTCGAGCCGCGTGGAGAGATTGACCTGATACGTATCGCCCGCGGCGATGTATTCCTGACAGCGCGCGACCGCGCGGACGAAGCCGGCTTCGTCGAACGACACCGCCAGCGGGAATGCCGGCGCACCGGCCGGTGGTAGCGCGGGCGCGGGGGCGGCGCAGGCGGCGGACCAACGCGCGGCGTGCTCGAGGGCGCGGGCGCGGGCCGCGCGGAGGGCCGAGTTCGGCGAGCCGACGGGACAGAGCACGACGACCGTGAGCTCCTGCTTCGCGGCATCGAAGACGCAGGCCTCATGGGCTTCGAGGAAGGCGGCGAGCGGCACGCGGACGTCGGCCAGGGCGGAACGCACCGGCTCGAACTGCGCCGCCAGGTCGTAGCCCAGCAGCGCGATCAGGCCGCCTTGGAAGGCGGGCCAGCCGGCGAGACGCGGCGCGCGGACCTCGCGGGACCAACGTCGCAGATAGGCCAGCGGCTTCTCCGTGGCTTCCTCGTGCGCGCCGTCCTCGGCGTGGAGCACCACGCGGCCGTCGGCGAAGAAGAGCGTCGCGCGCGGGGCGGCCGGGACCGCGATCGTCAGGCTGCCCGTACGGCCGCTCTCGAGCACCGCATGGTGGCGGCCCGTGAAGAAGGCTTCCCAGGAAGCCGGCAGGCGATCGGCGCGGAAGCGCGCGAGGTAAGGCAGGTGCGTCCAACCGGAGCCGGCGGCGGTCCAGTCGGCGGCCGTGACCTCGGCGACGATGATGGGCGAATCACTCATCGGCGAAGTTCAGTTTGTAGCCCGAGAAGTCGGGACCCGAAAGGATCTCGCCGGCACGTTCGGAAGTGATGCCGTAGACGTGGAGCTCCTGACGCGAGCCCTTCGAGACGACCGTCAGGCGCAGGCCGCCGCCCAGCTTCATGACCTTGATCGAGAGACCCTTCGCGCCCACGCGGGCGGCGATCACCCCGCGAGAGACGCGGCCATGGCGCTCGAGGGCTTCGGCCACAGGACGGGCGGCGTCGGTCAGCGACGTATGCGTGCCCGCCCTGCCCCGGCCCTTGGCCATACTCAGGCGATCTCCCAGTGATAGGGATGGGAGGAGAGGAAGTCGCAGCCCTTCTTCGTGACCACCACGCAGTCTTCGAAGCGGCAGCCGCCGATGCCCGGGTAGTAGAGACCCGGCTCGACCGTGACCGCATGGCCCGCGACGAGCGGGAGCGGATTGCGCGTGGAGAGCGCCGGGTCTTCGTGGATGTCGTAGCCCAGGCCGTGACCCGTGCCGTGGAAGAAGCCGACGTAGACGCCCTTCTTCAGGCCGGTCTCATAGCCGAGCGACTTGAAATATTCCTGCACCACCGTGTGGACCTTGGCGCCGGTCACGCCCGCGCGGATGGCCTTGATCGCGCGGCGCTGGGCCTCGAGCACCGCCAGCACCATCTTGCGCTGCTTCGGATTGGCCTTCCCCTTGAGGTAGGTGCGGGTCATGTCGCCGTAGTGATGCGACGCGATGTGGCGGGGATAGATATCGCAGACGATGAGCTCGTTGGCGCGGACCGGACCGGAGCCGGAGCAATGGCAGTCCACCGCCTGGTCGCCGGGGGCGATGATCAGGCCGATGTCGCAGAGCGCGCCCTTACGGAGGATCGCGACCTGCGCCTCCTCCTTGAGAATCTCCGCCGTGAGCGTCTTGCCCTTCCACTGCAGCACGCCCTTCTTGTCGGCGCGGGATTCCGCGAGGACCTGCTCGACCGCCGTGAAGCCGGCGACCGCCGCGACATTGCCCGCGCGGATGCCGGCGAGTTCGGCCTTCGACTTCACCTGACGTTCCGGGAAGAGCTCGGGCGCGCCGCGCTCGTTCTGCTGGGCGCCGACGGCGTGGAGCTCGAGGCCGAGTTCGCGGAGGCGCTGGAAGAGGCCCACCGGGAAGTCGGCCGGCACGCGGAAGCGCTGGACGCCGCGCTCGAGGGCGGCGAAGACGATCGCGTCGGCCACGCCCGCCTTCGGGTTGGTCTTGCGGAGGTCGGCGATGATCGCCGTGAGGTTGAGCACCTCGTCGAAGGCGGATTCATCCTGCGCGCGACCGACTTCCATGCCCGGGAGCAGGCCGATGCGACGACGGCCGACCGAGAAGGCCGGGAACGGGTCCGAGGCGTGGAAGCCGCCGAACCAACGCAGGTCGGCGTTCTTGGAAGGAGTCGCCATCATCAGGACGTCACGGACGGCGGGAGCGGAGGAGCGGGCCATGGGCGCAGGATGACGGAAGTCGGCTCCCCGTGAAGCGCAAACGGCATCGCTCCGGGGGCGGAGCCGGTCATCGTGGACGCCATGCCCCTCCTGACCTTGGCCGCCCGCCAACCCTTCGACCTCGGCACCCTGCTCATCCCCGTGCTCCCGTGGTGGGAGCTCCTGCTGCGCGGCATCATCGTCTACGCCTTCCTCCTCTGCCTCATCCGGATCACCGGCCGCCGGCAGACCGGGATGATGACCCCGTTCGACTTCATCCTCCTGCTCATCCTGAGCAACACCGTCCAGAACGCCATGAACGGCGGCGACAACAGCCTCGGCGGCGGGCTCTTCCTCGCCGGCACGCTCATCGCCATCAACTGGTTCATGCTGCTGCTCTCGCGGCACTACCGTCTCGTGCATTGGGCGCTCGTCGGCCGGCCCGTCTTCCTCGTGCGGGACGGTGATATCCAGGAGAAGGTCATGCACCGGGAACGCATCACCCACCATGAACTCATGTCCGCCCTGCGTTCGGCCGGACTCGCCAACATCGAGCAGGCCAAGGACGTCATCCTCGAGACCAACGGTACCATCAGCGTCATCCACCGGACGGCGGCTTGACGGGCCGGACGGCCCCGGCAGGATGGGCGTGTTCCTGAAGAGGCGGGTATCGTTCAGTGGTAGGACCCCACTTTCCCATAGTGGTGACACCAGTTCGAGTCTGGTTACCCGCTCCAGGACCGCGGGCCGAGGCTTGACCCCGGCGGTCCGGCTCGGGATAGTGGGCGTCCTTGGCCACGCGGGTATCGTTCAGTGGTAGGACACCACTCTTCCAAAGTGGATACACCAGTTCGAATCTGGTTACCCGCACCAAGGAAAACGCCGCTCAGTTGCGCCAAGGCAGCTGACCCGCGGGCGTGACCTCGAGGAATTCCTTCCAGGCCTCGACCTCGTCCGCCGACAGCGAGGACGCGACCACCAGGCGCCACTTCGGCTTGGCCGGGGCGCGACGCAGGGTCATGCCGGCCTGCTCGGGCAGGCGGTTGGCCTTACGCGAATTGCAGCGCACGCAGGCCGTCACGATGTTCTCCCAGTTCGTCTTGCCGCCGACGTCGCGCGGGACGACGTGGTCGAGGTTCAGTTCTTCGTCGCGGAACGTCCGGCCGCAGTACTGGCAGGTGTTGGCGTCGCGCAGGTAGACGTTGCGACGGGAGAAGCGGATCTCGCGGCGCGGGACGCGGTCGTATTCGCCGAGCAGCAGGACGCGCGGGACGCGCAGGACGATGCAGGGCGAGCGCACGGATTCGCCGGCGGGCGGCGGCGACTCCGCGGAGAATTTCAGCCACTCCGCGGCGCTGAGGACACGGTGGCCGGCGGTCGGATCGGAATAGATGGCCGAGGCGCGGCCGCGGAAGAGCAGGCTCATCGCGCGGAGCACGCCGACGATGTTCACCGGCTGCCAGAGACGGTTGAGGACGAGGACGCGTTGTTCGAGGCGCGGAGGCACGGCGCCCTTAAGATGACCCGTCATGACAAAGGGTCAACCTCCTCGCGTCATCGGCCTTGCGAAGCCGGCACCGGCCGGGGCGCGGGCGGGGACGTCAAGGTGTCGGGCAAGGCCACGTACATCGCTCCGGTCACGTTGGCCGGGATCGGGAACGGGATACCATCGATCTGGACGCGCAGGCTCTCGACCGCCGAGGAACGTAGTTCGCTCGGCCCTTTCACGTTGATGACCACCGGCTTGTCGCGGGGCGACAGCATGCCGCGGCCCGGGACCTCACCGGTGTGCTGTTCGATGACCTGATACTGGACGCCGGCCTTGACGGACCGGAGCGTGATCTGGTGAGGACGGCTCGCCGGCGAGACAGGCGAGACGACCGTGGGAGCCGGAGGCTCAGGTCGCCGGGCCGGCGACGGCGAGCTTAGAGAAAAAACGCCAGCAAGATCGCGACGGCCGCGATGCCGATGATGCCGTAGATCAACGTGTCGCGGCTGATCGTCAGCGGCGCGCCGGCGGCCTCGGGCTCGAAAGCCGCGTCTTCGTCGGCGCCGGCTTCGAGCGGGCGGCGGGAAGCCTTGGCGGAATGGTGCGTGTTGAAGTCGGCGCCGGCCTTCTCGTCATCGAGACGGAGGTACTTCGCATAGACCTTCACGAAGCCGCGCTTGTAGACGTCGGCGAGCGGGATGGACTCGAACTGGTTGGCCTCCATGGACTGGAGGTAGTCGGTGCGGATCTTGGTGAACTCCGCGGCTTCGCGGAGGGTCACGCCCAGTCGCTGACGGGCTTCTTGGAGGCGTTCGCCGAGGGTTTGCATGGGCCGACTTTCGCCCGCGGACGGGAAATAGGCAAGCCTCTCGTGGCCGGCCGGATCAGGCGAGGAGGCTCCAGAGCCAGAACCAAGGCGTCGCGACCACGCCGACCGCCGTACTCATGAACGCCCGGAAGAAAGGCAGGTTGACCGCGACGAGCAGGATGATGAACCCCCAGCGGGCGAGCATCAGGAAGGTCTCCTCGGAATAGAGGCCGAGCCGGACGGCGATGCGCGAGCCGTCGAGCGGCGGGATCGGGATGAGGTTGAAGACGACCAGGCTGGCGTTGAGGAAGACGCCCATCTGCAAGAAATCGATGATCACCGCCTGCGAGCGGGGGTCGAAGTCGCCTAGGCCGCCGATGACGGCGAAGACGAAGCAGAGCACGAGGTTCATCCCCGGGCCGGCCAGGGTGATGTAGATGTCGTCCATCCGGCGGGTCTTCGGATTGGGCAGGGAGATCTGCACCGGCTTGCCCCAGCCGATGAGGCCGAAGCCCGGGCTGAGGAAAATCATGACCGCCGGGAGGATGATGGTCCCGATCAGGTCGGTGTGGGCGAAGGGGTTGAGGGTCACGCGG
>CALPIW020000043.1 GCA_943323725.2 Polynucleobacter meluiroseus
CCCTTTAATCCGTCCCAACTTCTCCCCGGCGGCCCTCAAGGTCTCCTCCTTCTTGGCGAAGTGGAAGCGGACGTAGCGATGCTCGGGTTCGCGGAAGAACGACGAGCCGGGCACGCCGGCGACGCCGATCTCCCTGATGAGCCATTCGGCGGCTTCGGTGTCGGTCTTGAAACCGAGCGGCGAGATGTCGAGCAACGAGTAATAAGCGCCCTGCGGCTCGGTGAACTTCAGTCCGGTCGTGGCGAGGATCGACGTGAACAGCGTCCGCTTGGCGGCGTAGAGCGCACCGAGGCCGGCGTAATAGGAGTCAGGCAGCTCAAGGCCCGCGACGGCGGCTTCCTGCAACGGCGCGGCGGCGCCGACGGTCAGGAAGTCGTGCACCTTACGGGCCTGGGCGATGACCTGCGGGGCGGCCTGCACGTAACCAAGACGCCAGCCGGTGATGGAATACGTCTTCGAGAGCGAGTTGCAGGTGATGGTGCGTTCGAAGGCGCCGGGTAGCGCGGCGAAATAGACATGCTCGTGCGGAGCGTAGACGATGTGCTCGTAAGGCTCGTCGGTGATGACGAACGCGTCGTGCTCTTCGGCGAGACGCAGGATGGTCATGAGCTCGGCGCGCGTGAAGACCTTGCCGCAGGGATTGGAGGGATTGCAGACGATGATCGCCTTGGGCTTCTGCGCGAAGGCCTTGGCGAGCTCATCAGGGTCGAAGGCGAAATCCGGCGCGCGCAATGGCACGTAGATCGGTTCGGCGCCCGAGAGGATCGCGTCGGCGGCGTAGTTCTCGTAGAAGGGTGAGAAGACGATCACCTTGTCGCCCGGATTACAGGCGGTCATCATCGCGACCATCATCGCTTCGGTACTGCCGCAGGTGACGACGAGATGCTGATCCGGGTCGATGGCGAGGCCGCTGAAGCGGTGGATCTTCTTGGCCAACGCATGGCGGAAGTGCGGGGCGCCCCAGGTGACGGCGTATTGGTGATGCGGCCCCCGGGTGGCGCGTTCCAAGGCGGCCAGCAGTTCCTCGGGCGGAGAGAAGTCCGGAAAACCCTGCGAGAGGTTGATGGCTCCGTGCTGATTGGCCAGCCGGGTCATCCCGCGGATGACGGACTCGGTGAAACCGGCGAGGCGGCGGGCGGTCGAAGGCATGACCAGACCTTAGGCTCCAAGGACAGCCTCAGGCAATCCCGAGAGGAATCGGACAGGAAACCGGACCTAAAAGGATACAGCGGGACGGTTGACCGATGACCCTGATTCGACTCATTCTGGAGAACGGGCGGAACCCCACCCGCCCCGCCCTGTCCCCTCTTTCAGATGCGCCGTCTTCTGCCCATTTTCCTGAGCCTCACCGCGCTCGCCGCCGCCGAGACGGTCCCGGCTTGGACCTTCGACGGCCAGCCCACCCCGGAACTGTCCGCCGTCGGCAACGTCCGCCTCAAGCAGGCCGGTCCGCGTCGCCCGGATTATCCCCGTTTCGACACCCAGAACATCGCGCCAACTTTCGACGGGAAAGGCGCCCGTCTGGTGATCAAGGACCCGGGCGCGGACAGCGTCTTCGACTTCAAGAACGGCGATGCCTTCACGGTCGAAGCCTGGGTCCGACCCGAAGGCCTGCGCAAAGGCGAGAACGCCACGATCATCGGCAAGGGTCGTACCGATCCCAAGGGCCCGACCCCGAACAACCAGAACTGGGCCGTGCGCCTCCGCGTACTCTACGATACCGCCTGCCTCAACTTCCTCTTCGCCACGCCGGCTTCCGGCAAAGACGTCCAGTGGCATCGCTGGACGACGCCCACGGGCTTCCCCAACGACGGCCGCTGGCACCACGTCGCGGTGCGTTACGAATTCGGCAAGCCGGAGAGCATCCGCGGCTGGATCGACGGCAAGGAGATCAAGGGCTCGTGGGACATGGACGGCGCGACGACCGAGGCTCCCGTGGTCGATGATGCTCCCGTCTGGATCGGCTCTTCCCAGGGCGGCCTCGCCAACAGCAGCTTTCGCGGCGCGATCGACGAGATCCGTCTCTATCGCGCTATTGTCCCTTCGCAGGAGATCGCCGGCCGCTTCGCCACCACTTTGCCCCCGGTCGTGAAGGCCGAAGTCGCGCAGGTCGGCCCGAGCCCCAACGCCGGTAACGACAGCGCCAGCGGCACGAAGGCCGCCAAGGCACCGGAAGTCACCCGCACGGCGCCGAAGGTCGATTGGACCACCGTCACGAACGGCCAGGTGCGCGTCGAACTCTGCGAAACCTGGAAGCCGACCACCAACGTCTGGCCGGACAAGCCCCTCGCCGTGACCGACAGCTACGTCGCCCCGGCCTTCGGCTTAGCCCGCGTGCCGGAAAAATACGTCGACACCGGCGTGCGCGCCGAACGCGGACATCCTTATTTCCTCCGCGCCCTCGGCGTCGTGAAACTTCCCGCCGGCAAGCACCGCCTCCTCCTCCGCGGCCGCGGCGCCTCGGCGCTCTTCGTCGATGGCAAGCTCATCGCCAAGACGCCGTTCCCTCCGCCCGCTACGGACAACAAGCCCGTGAAGGCGCAGGACGACTACCTCGACCTCGGCGGAGACTTCCGCTTCGCCCCGCCGGGCAACCGCGACGCCTGGGCGGAATTCGAGACCAAGGGCGGCGAGCACCGTATCGTGCTCGAATCCGTCGTGGGTTATGCCATCAACACCAAGGGAGCCCGCCGCCGCCCCGAACTCGGTGAGACCATCGCCGCGATCTCCCTCGCCGGCCGCACCGACTGGCAGCTGCTTTCGCCCTCCGGAGAAACCCCGGCTTATAACGACGCCGGCTGGGCCGCTTACGCCGCGCAGGAAGAAGAACGCCTCGCGCGCGTCGACGCCGCCGCCCGCGCCGCCGCCCGCGCGAGCCAAGGCGAGTACTGGCAGAAGCGCCGCGAAGCCGCGAAGCAGTGGCTCGGCCGCACGCCGGAGACCCCCGTGCCCGCGCTGGCTCCGGGTTTCCCGGCGAACAACCCGATCGACCATTTCCTCGCCCAGAAGATCGTCGGCTACCAGACCCAGGTCAAAGCCGTGAAGCAAGGGGGGGTCGAATTCTACGCGCAGATCCAGCCGATCCTCGAGGCCAGCTGCCTCGAATGTCACCAAGGCGGCAAGCCCAAGGGCGGCCTGCACCTCGACACCCTCGCCGGCGCGCTCAAGGGCGGCAAGAGCGACGGCGCGGCCATCGTGCCCGGCGACCCGGCCAAGAGCTCCCTGCTGGCTCGCATCCGTTCCGACGATCCCGACGAGATGATGCCGCCGAAGGGCCATCGCCTCGCCGCCGCCGACGTCGCGCTCATCGAACAGTGGATCGAGGAAGGCGCCGCCTGGCCGGAATACCGCCCGCTCTCGACGCGCCTCACGCCGCTGACCGACGACCTCGCCTTCCTGCGCCGCGTGACTCTCGATACCGTCGGCGTACCGCCCTCCGCCGACGAGATTGCCGCCTTCGCCGCCGACACTTCCTCCGACAAACGCGCCAAGGCCATCGACCGCCTGCTCGCCGACCCGCGCGCCGCCGACCACGGCATGGGCTACTGGCAGGACGTCCTCGCCGAGAACCCGAACATCCTCAACCCGACCCTCAACAACTCCGGCCCCTTCCGCTGGTGGATCCACGAATCGCTCGTCGACCGCAAGCCGCTCGACCTGATGGTCACCGAACTCCTGCGCCTCAAGGGTTCGTCCACTGTCGGTGGCCCCGCGGGTTTCGGGCTCGCCTCGCAGAACGACGTCCCCATGGCCGCCAAGGCCACCATCGTCACCACGGCCTTCCTCGGCGTGGAGACCAAGTGCGCGCGCTGCCACGACTCGCCCGCCCACACGTCGAAGCAGGAACAGGTCTTCGCCCTCGCCGCGCTGCTCGAGACCAAGGCCGTCAAAGTGCCCGCCACCAGTAGCGTCTCCATGGCCAAGCTGCGCGAGGGCGGCCGCAAGCCCCTGATCGAAGTCACCCTTGAACCTGGCACGTCCGTCGAACCGCACTGGCCCTTCCCGGAGTTCTCACAAGAAAGCGTCGCCGACGAACTTGCCCTCGACCCCAACGATCCCCGCGACCGCCTCGCGACGCTCGTCACCGCCCCGCAGAACGAACGCTTCGCCCAGGTGATGGCCAACCGGATCTGGACCCGCCTGATGGGCCGCGGACTCGTCGACCAACCCTGGGACTGGGAACGCTCCAAGCACTCCCACCCCGCGCTCCTTCGCTGGCTCGGCCGCGAACTCGTCCGCAGCGGCTACGACGCCGATCACGTGCGCCGGCTCATCCTGAACTCGCACGCCTACCAGCGCGCGACCGACTTCACGCAGAAGCTGCCCAACCCGCTCTACGTCGCGCCCGCCCCGCGCCGGCTCTCGGCCGAACAGGTCGTGGATTCCATGTTCGCGACAACCGGGAAGCCCTTCCGCACCGAGGAAGCCAGCCTCGACATCGACAGCATCCGCGAACAGGCGAACTCCGTCACGCTCGGCCAGCCGCGCCGCGCCTGGATGCTGACCTCGACCTCCAACGAACGCGACCGACCCGCCCTTGCCCTGCCCCGCATCCAGGCCGTCTGCGACGTCATGGCCGCCTTCGGCGGGCGCGCCAGCCGTCCCGACCCGGTGACCGACCGCGAATCCTCCGCCAACTCCCTCCAGCCCGCGATTCTCAGCAACGGCACGATGGGCACGTGGGTGACGCGCCTCAGCGATGACCACGGCGTCACCGCCCTTGCCTTCGACGCCAAGTCACCAGCGGGCTTCGTCGACGAACTCTTCGTACGCGTGCTCACGCGCCACCCGACCGCCGCCGAGAAGGCCAAGTATGAGGCCTACCTCGCCGACGGCTTCGCCGACCGCGTCCTGCCCCCGCCGCTCTACGCCCCGCCCGGCAAGCGCAAGCCGGCCTATTACGTCTCGTGGTCCAACCACCTGAACGACCTGGCCACCACCGTCCGCATGCAGGAGGAAGCCGCCGCCCGTAAGGGTGACCCGGCAACACCCCGCCTGACGGACGCGTGGCGTCGTCGCGCCGAAGACGTGGTCTGGGCGCTCGTCAACTCCCCCGAATTCCTTTACTACTGATCCCATGGACCGCCGCTCCTTCGTCACCGCCCTCGGCCTCGCGCCGTTCGCCGCCTCGCCGCTCCTGGCCAACTCAGGCGCGACCGGCCCCAAGGGCAAGGCCGAGCATTGCATCTTCATCTGGCTCGGCGGCGGCATGGGCCAGGCCGACACGTTCGACCCGAAGGCCGTCGGCGACAACAAGGCCACGAAGAAGAAGCCCGGCTCGCTCTACCCTTCCATCGAGACCTCCGTCCCCGGCGTGCGCCTCTGCGAGCACCTCCCCCGCACGGCGAAGCTGATGGAACACGTGACCGCGGTCCGCTCGGTGAACCACAAGGTCATCGACGAGCATGCGTTCGCCACGAACCTCGTGCACACCGGCCGCATGATCAGCGGCAACGCCGTCTATCCTTCCATCGGCTCGATCGTCGCGCACCGCCGCGGCGCCGCCGACCCGTCCGTCCCCGCCTACATGCTCATCGGTTACCCGAACGTGAGCCGCGGCCCGGGCTTCCTCGGCATCAAGGACGGCTACATCTACCTCGTCGACACCGAGACCGGCCCGAACGGCTTCACGACCCCGGGCGAAGTCTCGCCCGAACGTAAAGACGCCCGCCTGGCCTTGCTCGAAGCCCTCGGTGAGCGCGCCCCCGGCGGTTCGGCCGTCGAGGAATACGCGGCCGCGCAGCAGGAAGCCTTCCGTCTGGCGGGGCCTTCGTTCATGCGTCACTTCGACCTCAAGCAGGAGTCGCCCGCCGTGCGCGCCTCCTACGGCGGCGAGTTCGGCCAGCGCTGCCTGCTCGCCCGTCGCCTCGTGCAGGGCGGCGTGCGCTTCGTCGAAGTCTCGCACAACCTCAACTTCATCAACGGCGCCGGCTGGGACGTGCATAACGAAGGCATCGACAACCAGCACATCCTCATCCGCGAACTCGACCACGCCCTCGCCGGCCTGATCGAGGACCTCAAGCGCACCGGGATGCTCGACAAGACGCTCGTCGTCATCGGCACCGAGTTCGGTCGTCCGCCGGAATTCGACGGCAAGGGCGGCCGCGGCCACCAGGGCACGGCGTTCTCGATGATCCTCGCCGGCGGTGGCCTGAAGCACTGCGGCGCCTACGGCCAGACCGACGACCTCTCGAAGAAGGTCGTGGAGAACCCCGTCAGCATTCCGGACTTCCACGCCACGATCCTGGCCGCCCTGAACGTCGACACCTCCCGCGACCTCATGGCCGGCTCCCGTCCCGTCCCCGTGACCGACGGCGGCACCCCGATCGCGAGGTTGTTCTAAACAAATAGGTAAAGGCGGTTAGCGGTTGGCGGATAGCGGTTGGGAAGAAAGACAACGCGCCAAAGGGAGACCGGAGACCGGATGATTGGCTGGGGGGCATTATAGATGTCGCAGGGAAGAGACCCGAGACCTGGAAATGGGGCCCCAGCCAATCCTCCGGTTTCCCTTTGAGTTTTGTCTCTAGGTAGGGCTGACCACCCTTGGTCAGCCGTTCGCCGCAGGGCGAACCAAGGTAGGGGCACGATTCATCGTGCCCTCTTCTGCGGAAGGCGTAGCGAAGCCACGCCCCTACCCTCGGCCGCCCTGCGGCGACCCTAGGTCAGCACGCAGTGCTGACCCTACCTAAAGGCATGCACTCCCCCGATACTCGATACTCAATACTCCATACTCTCAGCATCCCCAACCGCCAACCGCTAACCGCCAATACCAACGCTTGCACCTTTGCACAGGCCGCAGGCCGATTTGCACCTTTGCAATAGGGACAGCACGCGGTGCTGTCCCTACCCTCACTTCCTCAGCGATGGTCCGGCTTCCACTTCGCCACGCGATCCACGAGATACTTCACGTAGATGTCGGAATCGTTGAGGCAAGGGATCTGGTTGAAATGTTCGCCGCCGGCGTGGATGAAGGTCTCCTTACCTTCTTCGCGGATTTCCTCGAGGGTCTCGAGGCAATCGGAGGTGAAGGCGGGGCACATGACCAGGAGGTTCTTGGTGCCTTCTTCGGGCAGGGCTTCCAGGCGCTCGTCAGTGTAAGGCGAGACCCACTTCTCCCCGGCCAGACGGGACTGGAAGGAAAGTTCATACTGGGACTCCTTGAGGCCGGCGGCGGCGACGAAGAGACGCGTCATCTCGACGCACTGGTGGCGGTAGCAGGTGGCCTGGCAGGGGCTGTAATGGGAACAGCAATCCTTCATCTTCATGCAGTGGGCCTTCGACGGGTCACCCTTGCGCAGGTGGCGCTCCGGCAGGCCGTGGTAGGAGAACAGCAGCTTGTCGAAAGGCTTGCTCAGCCAAGGCTGGGCGGACTCGACCAAGGCGTCGATGTAAGCCGGGTCGTTGTAGAACGGCTGCAGGACGTGATACTTCAGGCCAGGCGCGAGTCGCTTCAGTTCCTCCTGCACCTTGACGACGACGGTCTCGTAAGAAGACATCGCGTAGTGCGGATACTGGGGCATCACGAAGAGGTCATCGATGCCGGCGGCGATGACCTTCTCGACGGCTTCGGCGCAGGAAGGCGTGCCATAACGCATGCCCATGATCACCGGCAGGCCGGTCGCCTGCTCGAGCTTGGCACGCAGCTTGTCGGTCGTGACCACCAACGGCGAACCCTCGGGCGTCCAGACGCTGGCGTAGGCGGCGGCGCTCTTCTTCGGGCGGGTCCGGAGGATGATGCCCTCCAGGAGCAGCCAGCGGAGCGGGGCCGGATAATCGATGACGCGGTCATCGTTCAGGAATTCACGCAGATAGTTCCGGACGTCGGGCACGGAAGTGCTCTTCGGGGAACCAAGATTCAGCAGCAGGATACCTTTACGGGACATGGGAGCAAAAGAGGCGGGACGGCGGGCGATGTCAAACGCCGGAGGCAACCACGGCGTCGACGACCGCCTGGAAGGTCTCGATGCGGGCCTGGGGCGTGATGCCGTGGCCGAGATTGAAGATATGACCGGGATCGCCGGCGTTGTCGGCGAGGACGGCCTGGGTCGCGGCGGCCGCGGCGGCGGGCTCACCGGTCATGAACTCGGGGTCGAGATTGCCTTGGAGGCAGATCGGACGGCCGGCGAGTCGGCGCACCTGCGAGAGCGGCATGGTCCAGTCGACACCGAGGCACGGCACGCCGGTCTGCGCGAGCGCGGCAGCCTGCGGGGACTTGCCCTTGGCGTAAAGGATGACGGGGGCGCCGGCGGGCAGGCGTTCGAGCACGGCGCGGATATAGCGCAGGGAGAACTCTTCGTAATCGGCACCGGTGAGCGCGGCGGCCCAGCTGTCGAAGATCTGGATGGCATCGGCGCCGGCGGCGAACTGGCGGGTGAGATACTGCGCGACGGCGTCGGTCAGGATCTCGAGGATGCGGTGCATCATCTTCGGGTCGGCCTTGAGCAGCGCCTTGGTCTTCGGGAAATCTTCGGAACCGCCGCCTTCGACGAGATAGCAGGCGAGCGTCCAAGGCGAACCGGCGAAACCGAGCAGAGTCTTGTTCAGGCCGAGCTCTTTGCGGAGGAGCGCCAAGGCGTCGTAGACGTATTGCAGGCGGTCGGCCGAGCCTTCGAGCTTCAGCGTAGCGACGTCGGCCGGGGAGCTCAGCGCGCGCTCCATGGCGATGCCGCCTTCGTCGCGGAAACGGTAACCGACGCCCAGGGCCTCGGGGATGACGAGGATGTCCGAGAACAGGATCGCCGCGTCGAGCTGCGGAAAACGGCGGAGCGGCTGGAGCGTGACCTCGACCGCGAGGTCGGGCGTGCGGACCATCGTGACGAAGTCCGACTTGGCCTTGAGGGCGCGGTATGCCGGCAGGTAACGGCCGGCCTGACGCATGATCCAGACCGGCGCCCGGTCATGGGGCTGTCGGCGAAGGGCGGCGAGGAAGCGGTCGCGGGAGTTCATCAGGACCCTTTAAGCCAATCCTGAGGCTTCAGATAATGCGAGAGCAGACGTTCTTCC
>CALPIW020000044.1 GCA_943323725.2 Polynucleobacter meluiroseus
CCGCCGCCCATGATCAGGAGCGAGCCGTTGGCGCTGAACTTCAGCGAACGCGCATAACCTTCGGCGTAAGGCAGGATGCCGGCGAGCTCATGGCTGTCGGTATCGTAGAGCAGGATCTGCTTCTGGCCGGCGACGGCGAGGAGCGAGGTCCACGGACTGGCCGCCATCGCGGTCACCGCGGAGGTGCGGGGCGTCACGATGACCGGCTCGAGCAGGACGTTCTCCGGACGGGCCACGGGGCCCTCCGGCTTGCCCGCACCGCCGGCGAAGGTAAGATCGACCTTGGGCTTATTGGAGGCCTTGGCCACGCTGCCCTTGGCCTGGAGCAGGCCGCCGGCGATCCACTTGGAAAGGAGCGTCAGGTCCTTGGCGTCGAGGGGCGCGCCTTCCGGCGGCATGAAGGGTTCTTCCTTCTTGGCGCTGCACGTCCAGAGACGGCTGCCGGAAGGATTGCCGGCGTCGACGACCGCGCCGCCGCTGCCGCCGTTCATCAGACCGGCGTAGCTGGTCAGTTCGAGGCCGCCCTTCTTCTTGTCCGGGTTATGGCACGAGAAGCACTTGTTCTCGAGCAGCGGACGGATGTGGTCGTCGTAGGTCAGCTTCTCCGCGTCCTGCGCGGAAGAGGCGGTGGCGACGAGCCCGGCGGCCAGGATGAGGCAGCGGCGGGTGAGCCAACGGAACGACGAAGGGGCGGCGGCCATACGGACGGCGGAAATCAGTGGTTGAAGTAGAATTCCTTCGAATTCATCAGCGCCCAGAAGGCGTCCTCGAGGACGATCTGCCGGTTGGCCGGGTCGGCGGCCACGGCGGCGGCGACGGACTTGCGCTCGGCGTCGCCGGGCGCGCGGCCGAAGACGCGCAGGAAGAGTTCGGTGACGATCTCGTCGTCCTTCTTGCCGGCGGCGATCAGCTTCTCGACCACCTGGCCGCGACGGATGCGTTCGTTGACCGCGTCGCCGTTCATGAGGTGGAGCGCCTGCGAGAGGTTCGGGTCGGTCTTCACCTCGGTCGAGGCGACGGACTCGCGCTTCGAGCGGCCGAAGGTCGTCAGGAAGTAGTTCGAGACGGCGCCGTCGGCGATCTGCACGGCGCGGGCGCCGAGCGGCAGGCCTTGGAACTTGTTCGGGGTCTCGGTGATCTGCGAGATGGCGTCGAGGAGCACCTCGGCGCGGACGCGGCGGACCTGCGCGCGGGCGAAGTTCAGCTTGTCGTCGGCGTTGGACGCGTTGGTCTTCGAGCTACGCTGGTAGGCGGCCGAGGCGGTGATGTCGCGCACCAGGCGGCGGACGTCGTAGTCATACTCCGTGAGACGCGCGGCGAGCTCGTCGAGCAGCTCGGGGTTGGAGGGCGGGTTGGAGACGCGGACGTCGTCGACCGGGTCCACGACGCCGACGCCGAGGAAGTGCGCCCAGACGAGGTTGGCGATATTGCGCGCGAAGTAGGGATTACGCGGAGAGGCCATCCATTCGGCCATCACGCGGCGGCGGTCGTCGCCGGGCTTGAGGTCCGGCTCCTCGCCGCCGAGGAACTTGGGCTTCACGTTCTTCTTGGTCAGGAAGTGCTGCGATTCGCCGCCCTTGCTGTTGAAGACGATGACTTCCTGAGGGTCGTCGGTGTTCTTGCGGCCGATCTGGGCGAAGAAGGCGTTGAAGCCGTAGTAGTCGTTCATCGTCCAGCGGTCGAACGGGTGGTTATGGCACTGGGCGCACTGGATGCGCATGCCCATGAACACCTGGGCGACGTTCTCGGACAGCTTGAGGCGGTCGAGTTCGCTCTGGTAGTAGTTCACCGCCGGGACGGAGACCGTGCCGCCGTTGGCGGACAGGAGGTCGACGACGATCCGGTTGATCGGGCGGTTCTTGCCGATCTCGTCGGCGAGCCAGTTGTAGTAGAGCAGCGCGTTCTTGTAGAAGGGCGGCGCGTTGTTGCCGGCGTTGATGCCGGAGCGGATCTGGAGGAGCTCGGCCCACTTCATCACCCAGAGTTCGGTGAACTCCTTGCGCTGGAGGAGGGCCTCGACGAGCTGCTTACGCTTGTCAGGGCGCTGGTCCGCGAGGAACTCGGTCAGCTCGGCCGGCTTCGGATAGAGGCCGACCACGTCGATGTAGACGCGGCGGATGAATTCCTCGTCGGTGCAGGTCTCGGACGGGACGATGCGCAGGCGGTGCAGGCGCTCGTTGACGGCCTTGTCGATGTAGTTGACCTCGGCGACCTTAGGGCGCTCGTAGACGAGGCCCTTGGGGATGACGATGGCCTGGGCGGTGACGCTGAAGACGTCGAAGCGGGCGAGCATGAAGGCCGCGCCGCGGTCGCCGGAGCGGACCAGGCCTTCCTTGTCGATCTTGGCCACGGGATCGTTGTTCGACATGAACAGCGCGAGCTTGGTCACGTCGCGGTCGGTGCCGTCGGAATAGGTCGCGCGGACGGTGATCTGCTGGGTGGCGTCCTTGCCTTCGAGCACGAGCTGCTTGGGGAAGACCTCGATGCCGGTGACCTTCGCGATGCCGGGCGCGTCGTCCTTGGCGCCGTTGGCGATCCATTCGAGGATGGTCTGGTTGTATTGCGAATCCGCGTCGTAGAGCTTGTTGCCGGAGTGCGGGACGGCGCCGATCGCCTTCTCGACGAGCGTGCTCTCCTCGGGGATGGCGAGGTTGATGCGGCGGCCGATGAGCTCGCGCGTCAGGCGGACGTAGTCGCCGTCCGGATCCATGCCGAAGAGGGAGAGACGGAAGCCGTCCTTGCCGCGGGCGGCGCCGTGGCAGCCGCCGCTGTTGCAGTTGGAGCGGAGGAAGACCGGCATGACGTCCTGACGGAACGAGACGGCGCGGTCCTTGTGACCTTCCTTGACGGCGACGGGGATGCGGGCGGTGCGGCCGCCGAGCGAGGCGACGACCTCGGTGGCGCCGGTGTCGGCGACGGCGTGGACGGAATAGCCGTCGAAGGCGGCGACCTTGGCGTCGGCGACCTTCAGGTCGGCGAAGGCGGTCACGTCACGGGTGGTGGCGTCCTTGAAGGTGGCGAAGACGACGATGCGGTGGAAGTCGCGCTTGGTCTCGAGGGCGACGGACTCCGGGAAGATCTCCAGCTTCTCGAGGGTGGTGAGCTTCTGCGCGAGCTCGGCCTTGGCGTCTTCCTTGGCCTTGTCTTTGGCGGCGAGCACGACGCCCGTGGGCCAGGCGGCGCCTTCGGCGACCCAGCGACGGATGACGTCGATCTCGGCGGCCGGCAGGGGCCCGCCCTTCGGAGGCATGATATCGTCATGGTCCTTCGGCAGGACGAGACGCTTCACGAGTTCGCTCTTTTCCGCGTCGACGCCGATGAGCGCGGCGCCGCTTTCGCCGCCCTTGAGGAAACCCTCGCGGCTGGTCATGAGCAGTTTGCCCTTGGTCTTGTCCGGATTGTGACACTCGAGGCACTTGCCCTCGAAGATCGCGCGGACCTCGTCGAAGGCGACGGGCGCGGCGGTGGCCGCGGAGGTCAGGCCGGCGGCGAGGAAGGCGAGGAGCGGGAGACGACGGAAAGACATGAGCGGAAGAATCAGTTCTTAGGGGCTTCGTTCTTGAGGCGGAGCTGTTCGAGACGGGAAAGCACGACCGGGGCGGGCGCGGCGGCGGGAGCGGCGGCCGGCTTGCCGGCGGCGGGCGCGGCGGCCTTGGCGACCGGGGCGGGCGCGGCCTTGCGCGGCGCATCGAGGCGCAGGATCGAACCGAGGGCGATGCGGTGCGTGGCGAGGCCTTGGCCGGTCGGGATGTCGACCTGGACGAACATGTTCGCCACCTTGCCGACGCGGGACTTGCCGTCGGTCTCGACGGTGAAGCGGAGTTCCTTCGTGTCCTTGGTGACCTTGATCGGCGCGATGCGGATCGTGTCAGGCGCGCCGACGAGCTGGGCGACGGCTTCGCCTTCGAACGGACGCTGGACCTCGAAGTTGGTGGCCATCACGCCAGGCGTGCCGATCTCCATCGCCGTGAGCGGGATGGGGTTGGCGGCGACGTAGGGCGCTTCGGTCGTCAGCACGGCGAACGGCGAGGCGTTGTACACGCGGCCCTTGCCGGCGTCGGCTTCGCCTTGGACGACGAACTTCCAGGGCTTGGTATCCACGTTGGCGTTGGCACTGAGCGGGAACTCGCACTCGGTGGCGTCGGCGGCGATGGTCTTCTCGCCGAGCGAGGAGACGCCCGGAGGCGTCCAGCTCATGAAGACGCGGATGGGGCCCTTGAAGCCTTCCTTGCGTTTGGCGACGACCTTCAGGTTGAAGATGCCATTGCGCACGAGCGGGGTCTTCGGCGTCTCGATCTCGAGCGAGTAAGGGGCTTCGTCGACCACGGCGACGGGGAGCTGGTCCTCGATGCCCTGGTAGTAGATGACGTTGCCGATGCGGACGATGTCGTAGGTGCGGCGCATCCGGCCGACGACCGTGTTGGCCGGATCCTTCGGCAGGAGCAACGGGGTGACGATGGTGCCGCCGTGGGGCGCGTCGGCCGCGGCTTCAAGCACGAGCGGCACGCCGGGCAGGCTGCCGGGAGCCTCGTCTTCGAGCAGTTTCACGCCGGCGGGCAATCCCTTGAGCTCGAAGCGGTAGTCGCCGCCCACGCCGTTGCGGGTGAAGTTCTCCAGCAGCACCATGCGGCCGCCTCTGGGGATGGCCATGAACTGACGGTAGCTCGTGTCGTTGACGGTGTAGTCCGGCGAAGCGAAGGTGAGGCTCGGCTGCGAGGCCACCATCTCGATGCGGTAGACGAAGTTGGCGCCGCCACGTTCGAGGTGATCGGCGACGCGCACGGAGTAGACGCCGTCGACCGAAGCGGTGAACTTGAAGCGGGAGTCGAGGCGACGCATGCCGCCGCCGTCATCGTTGCCGATGATGGACGCGCCCTTGGGCGTGTAGACGTTGACGACCGGATCGAGGGGCGAACCCAGGATCTGGGCGAGCGCGCGGCATTCGAAGACCTGTCCCTTCTTGAGCGGCACGCGGAAGCAGTCGACGTCGCCGGGTTTCTCGATGATGCCGTTGAGCGCGTAGGCCGATGCTTCGACGGCGAGGGTGCCCTGCTCGAGCGACTCGTTCGGTTCGGCTTCGAGGGTGTTGTCGACGGTCGAGAGGCGGAAGAGGTTGCCGGAGGGCGCGGGCGGCTGCGACTTCGGGTAGAGCACGAACTCGGCGTCATCCTCGGCGGGGAGCGTCACTTCTTCGGCGAAGGAGTCGCGGGGCTCGAGGAAGCGCACGGTGACCTTCGAGCCGAGCTTGCCGCCGGCAGGGTAGATCGCGTCCGGACGGCGGAAGTCGCCCACGTGCAGGCGGTAGAAGGAATTGCCCGAGCCGCGGTAGGAGGACTCGCGGACCATCACGTAGTAGTCGCCGTCGTATTCGGCGGTGAAGGAGCAGTAGCCGTCCTGGCGGTGCAGGATCGTGTCGTCGGAGGCGGCCTTCTCGAAGCGGTCCTTGTCGAGGATGGCGACATAGGGATCCATCGCTCCCTGCGGGATGGTGGCGAGGCGCAGGCCGTCGACCTGGACGCCGATGCGCTGGCCCTTCTTGACCGTCAGCTTGTAGTAGTCGACGTCTTCGGAGAGCACCACGCCTTCGACGGTCTGGTTGAGCGCGATGGCCTGGGCGCCGGCGAACTCGCTGTTGGGCTCCGTCTCTTCGACGTTCGGGAAGGGGCTCGCGAAGAACTGGCGCATGTGCGAGACGCCGGACTTCGTCCGGACGCGCATGACGTGGTTGCCCGCGCGGACGGACTTGTCGATGGACAGGGTGAGCTCGACCTTGTTCGTGGCGCGGCTCTCGACGCTCTTCACCTTGAAGCCGGGCGTATAGAACATCAGGTCCTCGAAATCGTCGAGGCGGGCGCCGGTGATGGTCAGCCGCACGTCGGCGCCGATCTGGCCGCCGTGCGGCTTGAGCGACGTCATGTCGGGATAGGCCGCCCACGCGGCGAGCGGGGCGAACAGGAGCGCGGCAAGGAGGCGGAACTTCATGAAAGCGATAAGGCGGGGCGCAGCCCGCCCGCGGCGCCGGACCGGCGCGCGGATGGGAACCGAGCGCGAGGTCAGGCCAGCCAGTCGGTCATCACGCGACCGCCGTTGACGATGTCGATCGGACGGCCGCCTTCGGACATGATACGCTTCTCGGCGTTGATGCCGAGGACGCGGTACATGGTCTTGGCGAGGTCTTCCGGGCCGACCGCGTCGCGGTCGGGTTCGCCGCCGAGGGCGTCGGAGGCGCCGTGGATGTAGCCTTCCTTCACGCCGCCGCCGGCCATGGCGACGGAGAAGACGCGCGGCCAGTGGTCACGGCCGTTGGTGCCGTTGATCTTCGGGGTGCGGCCGAACTCGGAACTGACGAGGACGAGCGTGCGCTTGAGCATGCCGCGGTCCTGCAGGTCGGTGATGAGACGGGCGAAAGCCTGGTCGAAACTCGGGGCCTGGCCGTCGAAGGAGCCCTTGATGTTCGAGTGGTGGTCCCAACCGCCGTAGGTGACGGAGACCATGCGGACGCCGGCCTCGACGAGGCGGCGGGCGAGGAGGAAACGCTGGCCGGCGGTGTTGCGTCCGTATTCGTCGCGCAGCTTGTCGGATTCCTTGGAGAGGTCGAAGGCCTCGCGGGCCTTGGCGCTGCTGACGAGGCCGTAGGCGGCCTGCTGGAAGCTGTCCATGGCGCCGATGGCGTCGGACTTCTCGGTGGCGCGGAAATGCTCGTCGACGGCGGCCAGCATATTGCGACGGCGGTCGAAGCGCTGCGTGGTGACGTCCTTCGGGGCGAGGAGGTCGCGGACGGCGAAGCCCTTGTCGGCCGGATCGCTGCCGAGCGCGAACGGACCGAAGGCGCTGCTCATGTAGCCGGTGCCCTGCTCCGGGATGCTCTGGCTCGGGACGACGACGTAAGGCGGCAGGTTGTTACGCGAGCCTTGCTCGTGCGAGATCACGGAGCCGTAGCTCGGGAACTTGATCGCGGGGCTCGGCCGGTAGCCGGTGAACATGTTGTGCGTGCCGCGCTCGTGGGCGGCTTCACCGTGCGTCATCGAACGGACGACGGTGAGCTTGTTCATGATCTTCGCGATGTTGACGAACTTCTCGCCGACGTATTCGCCGGGGATCGAGGTCTTGATCGGCGTGTACGGTCCGCGGTAGTCGGGCGAAGCGAACGGCTTCGGATCCCAGGACTCGTGCTGCGCCATGCCGCCGGGCAGGTAGATGTGGATGACGGAGTCCGCCATCGCGTTGAAAGACTCGACGCCGGGGATCTCCGCGCCCTTGAGGCGGAGCATGTTCGGCAGGCTCAGGCCGAGCGTGCCGATCATGCCGATGTGCATGAAGTCGCGGCGACTCAGGGCGGAGAGAACGTCGGGGTGATTTCCTTCGCAGTTGCGGTGGAGTTTCATGGTCTGTCGGGGGTTGCCTTTGAGACAGTTCGATGGCCGTCAGGTTGCGAATAAATATGCGTTTTCTCCTTAAGAGTCACCAGCCCCACGTAAGGAGCGATATCCTCCGTTAAATCTCTAAATATGACTGAAATCGTTTGATTGAATCGCCAAGCCGACCTACTCACCAAGCAAAAGGGCGGGATTGCTCCCGCCCTTTCGGACCGAAATGACGCTTCGGCTTACTTGATCTCGCCGATGGCGATGTTGCGGTATTCGACCTTCATCTTCACGCCGCCGTGCACCTGGAGGCCGACCGGAGCGGCCTGAGGGTAACCGGCGTCGACGTAGTTCGCGACCTGCTCGCCGTTGAGCCAGACGGTGTAGGTGTCGCCCTTGGCCTGGAAACGGATCTTATTCCAGTCGTTGTTCTTCCAGAGCGCGGGGACCTTCGGAGCCCAGCCGGCTTCGGGATACTTGCCGACGTAGAAAGTGCAGGTCATGTCCTTCTTGAGGGAGCGGGATACGCCGATCTGCATCTGGATATCCTTCTTACCGGCGGCGTCCTTGCGGACCATGATCCCGCTGTCGATCTCGCCGCTGAAGCGGCATTCGCACTCGATGACGACGTCCTGGTAGGACTTCTCGGTGTAGAGCATGTTGCCCTTCTTGTAGTCCTTGAAGGCGAGGTCGTTCACGCCGGTGAGGACGCCGTCGGCGGCGGTCCAGAAGGCGTCGGCGCCGGAGGTCTTCCAGCCGGACAGGTCTTTGCCATTGAAGGCGGATTCGAGCTTAACTTCGGCGGCCGAAGCCGAGACGACGAGGGCGGCGAAGGCCGCGAGGAGACGGAGGGATTTCATGTTTGAGGTAGGGGTAGGGATAGGGGCGGAGGGTGGAGAGACAATCAAAGAGCGATGCCGATTATGGAAACGTGCCTGCCGAATTCCGTTTGCCTCCCGACGGACCACCCCCTACCCCTTCCCCTATCCCTACCCCTCCTCTGACCCCATGCCCACCCTCCGCATCCTCGCCCTCCTCGCCGTGACCGCCCTCTCCGCCTCCGCCGCCGAAGTGAAGTATCAGCTGGCCCCTAACTTCCTCGGCACGCCTCCCGGCAAGGCGACCATCGGCAACGGCCACGGCGAGATCGCCGTCGACTCGGCCGGCCTCATCTACGTCAGCGTCCAGGAGAAAGACGCCGGCATCCAGGTCTACGGTCAGGACGGCAAGTACCTGAAGACCCTCGCGCTGCCGATGTCGCTTCACGGCTTCGTCATCCGCAAGTCCGCCGAAGGCGAGTTCCTCTATGGCGCAGTCCTCGGCGAACAGCGCTTCCTCAAGGCCAAGCTGGACGGCACCATCGTGATGGAGATCAAGCCCGACGCGTTCCCCGCCGACAAGGGGGTGGCCAAGGACAAGAAAGGCAAAGCCGGGAACGCCCTCAAGCTCACCAGCTGCGACGTCGCCCCCAACGGCGACATCTACATCGTCGACGGTTACGGCAAGAGCTGGGTCTTCGTCTTCGGCGCCGACGGCAAGTTCAAGTCCGTCTTCGGCGGCCCCACGCAGGTCGTGGACGGCAAGGGCTTCGCCAACACCCACAAGGTCTTCGTCGACAC
>CALPIW020000045.1 GCA_943323725.2 Polynucleobacter meluiroseus
CATTCGTAGGCCTTGTCCTTGATGTAGTTGCCCTTGGCGCGTTGGCCGAAGAGGTGGCTGACGGCCAGGATGATGGCCGGGATCGAGAGACCCAGGACGACCTGCACGAGGACGGGCAGGTAGGTGCTGAGGGACTGGGATTCGGCGGCGGCCATCGGTAGCGGACACAAAAAAGCCCTCGCCGGAGGAGGCAAGGGCTTTTGAGGAAAGACCCCTTATTTCACCTTAATATCAGGGGAAGTGATGATCTCCGGGGAGGGGCCGGGAATCTGGATGGTCTGCGGGGCGGGTTCCGCCGAGACGGGACCTTTGCGGAAGTCGGCCAGCGAGAGCGGGACTTGTTCGACCATCCAAGGGGCGGCGACGAAGGTCGCCAGCTTGGTCACCGCGTTGGCCTGATGCTTCGGGTCCGAATGGGTGACGGTCACGAAGGCGCGGGCCGCTTCGCCTGGCTTGGCGGACGGCGCCGAGTCGAGGGTGACTACGACCGAAGCGCCGTCGAAGCGGCCGAGCGTGATGCGCGCCGTGCGGCGGGCGCCGGCGGCTTCCTTGTCGTCCTTGGGCAAGGCGTCGGCGGCGCGGACCGTGGCGAGGGCGGATACGAGGTCTTCCGCCGCCACGCCGTCCTTGCCTTCGAAGGCCACGCCGACTTCCTTGCGGGCGAAGGCGACCTGGCCGTCCTTCCATTCCAGCGTGAGCGACTTGATCTCGGCGGGCGTGGCGGAGCACAGCGTGAGGTCCGCCCAGGCCGTGGGGTCGCCTTCGAGGTAACCCGTGAAGTCGGTGCGGATGGCGTGCTTCTCGTCGTTGCGGCGGGCGCTGGCGCCGAGCCCGTCTTCGGTCTGCTTGCCGAACGCGAGCGTCGTGGCCTTGCCGTCGGCGTCCGTCAGCGTGACCACCGAGTCCGTCAGCCCGAGTTTCTCGAGGCGCTTCGGATTCGCGGTGAGCAGGCCGAAGTCGCCGGCCTTCTGCAGGCCGCGCATCAGCGGGAGCAGACGGTTCTCCAGGTCGGCGGGCAGGTTGAGTTTCTCTTTCACGGACCAGCCGGCTTCGCCTTTGGTCAGCGTCACCGACTTATTGTTGGCCTTGACCGTGATGGTCTGCGCGGCGTCGAGCACCGCGGCGGCGACCAAGGGCTGACGGACGGGGGCATCGGTCGGCGCCTCGCGCGTGAGGCGGACCGTGACGAGGGCGCCGACGCCCATGAGGAGCGTGGCGATGAGCAGGGTCTTGTTACGCATGGGTCAGGAAAGACGGCGGCGGCGGAGCAGGGCGTAGGCCAGGCCGAAGAGCAGGGCGAGGGCCGGTCCGGCGATGAGGTTGAGCACCTGCAGGCGACGACCGAGGGAGTTGACGTCCTCGCTGAGGCCGCGGCGGATGACGCGGCGTTCCTCGGACAGCTTGTCGGCTTCGACCTGGAACTTCTCGATCTCGCGCTGCATCTCGGGCGTGATCATCACGCCCTTGGCGGTGACGCCGCCGCCCTGGCGGGAGAGCTCGGCGATCTTCGCGTTGGCTTCTTCGAGGCGGCGCTCGATCTCGTCGAGCTTGGCCTGGTAGCGGACCTGGGCGACGCGCTCGAGGTCCTGCACGCGCTTGAACGGACGGAGCGAAGTGCCCTTCGAGCGGAGCGTCACCAGCTCGTCGCTGCCGGCGAGGGTCTCGAGGGCGCTGATGACGAAGCCGAAGTTGTCGTTGATCGGTTCGACCGCGGACTGGCCGCCGACCTGGCGCTGGCGGACCGTGAACGGATCCATCATGAAGTCGGAGTCAGCCACCACGAAGAGACGCCCCGGCTTCTTGCTGACGGCGAGGTGCGGACCCGGGTGAGGCTTGGCCGGCGGGGCCGGCGGCTGGCCGGGCGGCGTCGGCTCGGCCGGCTTCAGCGCCGGCGCGCCCTTCGGGAACGCGGTGGTGAACTCGCCGGAGACGGCGGCGATGAGGACGCGCGGCTTGCCGTCGGGCTGGAAGCCCAGCGACACCTTCTCGAAGGGCCCCGCGTTCGCGGTCAGCGTGGAGATGGCGCCCATGCCGGGGCCGGTCTGCGTGACCAGCGGCTCGAACTTCAGGCGCTTCTCCGCGCCGGAGATCAGGGAGATCGCGCCCGCTTCCATGAAGGCGAGTTCGCGGAGATCGCTCGTCAGCGGGGAATCCTTGGCGAAGGCGGCCGGCCCCGACGCGAAGGCCGGGGCGTACTGGATCGCGTCGCCGCGGCCGCCGCGGATCGAGACCGAATTGGCTGAGTCGGCGGTCACCGCATCCATCTCGACGTTGACGCCCCAGCCGCGGAGCAGCGCGGGGTCGCTCGCGGCGGTCATCGCCATCGGCGCCATCATGAAGGGCATGCCGCCCTGCGAGAACTTCTGGATGCGCGACAGCGGATCGACCGCGGCGAAGACCGGTCCGCCGTTGAGCAGGAACTGGTCGACCGCGTAGGCGAGCTGTTCGTCGAGGTGGTGGGCGTGCGTGAGGGCCACGACCGCGACGTCGGCCGGGAGCTCCTTCGCCGTCGTGTTCAGGGTCACGACCTCGAAGGTCTGGCCGAGTTCGGCGAGCAGGAACTCCGCCGGGCCCGGCTGCTGGTCGCCGCCCTGGGGCGAAGCCGTCGTGATGGGCAGCGAGCTGATCAGCGCGAGCTTCGGGCGGTCGAGCCGCGAGGCGGAGGCGATCAGCTTGGACAGGTCGAACTCCAGGAAGCGTTCGCGCGACGGATCGAGCATCGGCAGGGCCTTGACCGTGTCGGCCTGCTGGGCCGTGAGGCCGAGGTAGGCGTTGCCTTGGGCGGCGCGCAGGCCGGCGAGGCCGTGGCGTTGGGCCCGCTGCTCTTCCTTCGTGTCGGGGCGCGGGTCGGTGACGACGAGGCGCACCTTGCCGCCGGAAGCGGCCACGTATTCGCGGAGCAACGTCTCGACGCGGCGCGAGTAGCTCTCGAGGTAGGGGCGCAGCTTGACGTCGGAGCGGCTCACGAAGAACTCGAGCGTCACCGGCTCATCGAGCTGGGTGACGATGCGCTGCGAGCCCGGCGAGAGCGTGAACGTGCGGTCGGCGGTGAGGTCCGCGCGGGCGCCGAAGGCGCCGAAGATCAGGTTGACGAAGAAGGCGGCCGCGAGGACGGCGGCGGTGGCGAGGAAGGCTTGGGAGCGGTTCATGGCGGCGTTCAGCGGCGTTCGATGATGATGGTGCTCAGGCCCAGGCCGGCGAAGGCCACGGACAGGAAGTAGGCGATCGGCCGCACGTCGAGCAGCCCGAGGGTGAACGGCTCGAGGTTACGCCAGAGGCCGAGGCGGCGGATCTCGTCGATGCCCGCGGGGCCGAAGAGGCCCGCGAGGAGTTCGTCGAACACGCCGTAGCCGACGAGCACGAGGAGGAAGCAGGCGAGGAAGCCGGTGACGAAGGCGATGACCTGGCTGCGGGTGAGGGCGGAGGCCACGGCCGCGACGCCGAGGCAGGCGCCGGCGCAGAGCAGCGAGCCGGCGTAACCGGAGACGATCACGCCCCAGTCGGGATCGCCGAGCCAGCCGACCGTGAAGGCGACGGGCAGCGTCATGAGCAGCGCGCAGGCGAGGAAGAGCCAGGCCGCGAGGAACTTGCCGAGCGCGGCCTGCCAGACCGTGATCGGCCAGGTGAGGAGCAGTTCGAGCGTGCCTTGGCGGCGCTCTTCGGCCCAGAGACGGGCGCCGGCGGCGGGGGCGAGGAACGCCCAGAGCCACGGGTGGTAGAGGAAGAAACGGTCCAGGCTGGCGACGCCGGATTCGTAGAGGCCGCCGACGAAGAACGCGAGGGACACCGCGAAGGCGTTGAACACCGCGAGGAAGACGTAGGCGAGGGGCGTGCGGAAATAGCCGGCGAACTCACGGCGGAGCATCGCGGCGAAAGGCTTGAGGCCGGGGGCGGCGGGAGCAGGGGAGGTCATGGGGAAGAGGTTCAGGCGGTGAGCTGACGGAAGACGGCGTTGAGATCGGCGCCGCGGGCGAGGAACTTCTCGCGGGACTCGTCGCAGCGGACTTCGCCCTTCGCGATCACGATGACGCGCGTGCAGAGCTCGCCGACTTCTTCGAGGATGTGGGTGGAGACGATGACGGCCTTGGTCGCGGCCATCTCCTTGAGGATGCGGCGCACCTCATGCTTCTGGTTCGGGTCGAGGCCGTCGGTGGGCTCGTCGAGGATGAGCACCTCCGGGTCGTGCAGCACCGCCTGGGCGAAGCCCACGCGCATGCGGTAGCCCTTGGAGAGCGTGTCGATGCCTTGGGCGGCGACTTCTTCGAGGCGGCAGAGGGCGAGGGTCCGGCGGACGCTCGCGGCCGGGTCGGTCAGGCCGCGCAGGTCGGCGGCGAAACGGAGGAACTCGCGCACGGTCATCTCACCGTAGGCGGGGGCGCCTTCCGGAGAGTAGCCGAGGTGCTGCTTGGCCCGGACGGCCTCTTCGGCGACGTCGAGCCCCGCGATGAGGGCGGCGCCCGCGTCGGCGCGGAGGTGGCCGGTGAGCATCTTCATCGTGGTGGACTTCCCGGCCCCGTTGGGTCCGAGGAAGCCGACCACCTCGCCGCGGTCGACGGAGAAGGAGACGTCGTGCACGGCGCGGAGCGCGCCGTAGGACTTCGATAGGTGCTTGGCTTCGATGAGGGGCATGGGAAGGAAGGTCAGCGGTTCTGCGGGGTGCCCTGCGAGGCGACGCGGATGCCCGCCTGTTGGAGCTTCTCGCTGATGCGCAGCAGCAACTGCTGGTTGAATTCGAGCTGCTTGGCGGCCTGGGCCGGGAAATACCAGTACATCAGGCGGATGTTCACCGCCCATTCGCTGTAATCCAGGACGTGCACGAGGGGCGGGTGGCTGGGCTGGGAGCCTTCATGGCCGGCGATCAGGCCGCGGATGATCTCGGCGGCTTCCTTCACCTTCTCGGCCGGCGTGTTCGCTTCGAGGTGCACGAGGTCCTGCGCCCGGATGAAGTCGCGGCGGGTCAGGTTGACGATCGGGCGCGTGGCGAGGTCGCCGTTCGGGATCGCGAGGCGCTGGCCGTCGAGCATCATGATGGTCGTCGAACGCAGGCCGAGCGACTCGACCTTGCCTTCGTGGCTGCCGATGTTGATGACGTCGCCGAGCGTGAAGGGCTGGTCGACGATGAGCATCACCGCGCCGAAGACGTTCTTGATGGTGTCCTGCGAGGCGAAGGCCAGGCCGACGACCGCGCCGGCGAGCAGGCCGAGGATCGCGTCGGACGATTTCGGGTCGACGATCGAGATCGCCTTGAAGGAGCCGACGAGGATCACCGCGATGCGGATGACCGTGGAGAACATCGGCACGAGGATGTCGTCGAGCTTGTTCTCCGAGCCGTCGGCGATCTTCTGCGCCCAGGCGATGGGCACGGCGAGCAGGTGGAAGACCGCCGTGGTGTGGGCGATCGAGCAGAGGAAGGCCCCGGCGATGGCGGCGAAGTCGAGCCAGCCGATGTGCGCGAGCTCCGGCTTGTTGTCCTTGATGAGGAAGAGGAGGGTGTAGGCCGGCAGGATCAGCGGCAGGGCCTTGCCGATGGCCGCGACGGAGGCTTCGGCGATCGGGCTCTGGCCGAACTTGGTCGAGACCCAGCGGAGGACCTTGTCGGCGAGCCAGCCCGCCGCGTAGGCGAGGGCGACGTAGCCGACGGCATGGATGGCGATGCTACCCCAGTCTTCCGGCGCCTTGGCCACGATGTTCTTGATGTCGCCGACGATGAAATAACTGGTCGGGGCGACGGTGGGGGCGGCGGCCGCCGGTGCGGCGAGAGGGGCGATTTGGGCTAAGAACATGGTCGGGTCGTGAGAGGGAGGTGTTATGTAGGACGGCCTTCGTCTGTTTTCAAGCGTCACCGAACGTCCAATCCGCTTGAAGCGGGGCGAGCCCCTTGCCACGCTGGGCAGACCGGAATGAGCGAAACCAGCGAAAAAAAGCCCGCCAAGCCCGTGGTCCTGACCTGCGCCCAGCCGACCGGGCGCCTCCACCTGGGTAATTATCTGGGGGCGGTCCTCAACTGGGGCCGCATGCAGGACGACCACGAGTGCTATTTCGGCATCGTGGACCAGCACGCCATCACGGTCCCTTACGTCCCCGCCCAGCTCCGGGAGAACACCTATTCCTGCCTGGCGCAGTATGTCGCCAGCGGACTCGACCCGGCCCGCAGCCGCCTCTTCGCCCAGTCCCACGTCATCGGCCACACGGAACTGGCCTGGATCCTCGGGTGCATCTGCCCGCTCGGCCAGCTGGAGCGGATGACGCAGTTCAAGGACAAGTCGCGCAAGCAGGAGTCGGTCGACGCCGGCCTCTTGTTCTACCCGGTGCTCATGGCCGCGGACATCCTGCTCTATAACGCCGCCCTCGTGCCGGTGGGCGACGACCAGAAGCAGCACCTCGAGCTCGCCCGCGACCTGGCCGAGAAATTCAACCACCGCTACTCCGACACCTTCAAGGTCCCCGAGCCCTTCATCTCCAAGGTCGGTTCGCGCATCATGTCCCTGCAGGATCCGACCGCCAAGATGTCGAAGTCGGACCCCAATCACGCGGCCACGGTGTTCATCACCGACCGCCCCGAGGACATCCGGAAGAAGATCATGTCGGCCGTGACGGATTCCTCCGCCGACGTCCGCTCCGGCGCCGACAAGCCGGGCGTCACCAACCTGCTGTCGATCATGTCGGCCTGCACCGGCCGCTCCGTCGCGACCCTCGAGTCCGAGTTCGCCGGCAAGGGTTACGGTGACTTCAAGAAGGCCGTGGCCGACGCCGTCGTCGCGATGCTCGACCCGGTCCGCCTGCGTTACGACGAGCTCATCAAGGATCGCGGCGAACTCGACCGCATCCTCAAGTCCGGCGCCGAACAGGCGCAGGCGACCGCCTTCCGGACCTTGTCCAAGGTCAACCGCAAGGTCGGCTTCGTCGAACGGCCCCGCTAGGCCGCCCATTTACCCCGCATACCCCAATGAACCGCGAATTCGAGAAGCTCCTCAAAGAAAAATGGTTCCTGGTCGCCGCCGACCTGATCGCGGTGATGGCGATCCTCATCGCCATGCCGGACAAGCGCGACGGCCTCGACACCTTCCTGGTGATCTGCGCCATCCTCGCGGCTTCGCTCATCGTGGTGATCCCCGTGCTCAAGGACGGCGGCGGCAAGGCCGAGCGTCAGGCCGAACAGGCCCGCCTTCGCGCCAAGCTCGCCGAAGAGATCGACCTCCAGCGCGATAACATCCGCGCCGGCAACGAGGCGATGAACCGCCGGATCGCCGAAGCCGAGATGACCGCGCGCAAGGCCGCCGAGGCGTCCGCCGCGGCCGTCGCGCAGCGCGCTTCCGCCGAGATCAACGCCCTGAAGGCCGCCCTGGCCGAACTCGCCGCGAAGGTCGCGGCCGCCGAAGCCGCCGCGGGTTCCTCCGAGGCCCTGGACGAGCTGACCGCCAAGGTCGAAGGCCTCGCCGGCACGGTGCGCGCGCTCGTCGCCGACGCCGATGAAGCCGCGGAGAACGCCGGCAAGGCCCGCGCCGAAGTCGCGCAGTCCCTTGAGTCCGAACTGAAGTCCGTCCGCGACGAGCTCAAGAAGTCCGTCAAGGCCGCCGACAGATCCGCCGACAAGTTCGAAGCCCTCCTGGAAGAACTCCGAGAAGAAGTGCGCGCGCTCCGCGCCAACCCTCCGGTGGCCTCCGTTCCTAGCAGCCCGTCCGTGACGGCGCCGGAGCCGGAGGCCGTGTCGCTGTCTGCTTCGGACGCTCCGGTCGAGGAAGAGACGGAAGCCGCCGATGACGAAGAAGCCATCGAGGAGATCGAAGACACCTCTGAGGAAGAAGCCGCGCCGGCCGCCGCCGAGGCCGCTCCTTCGGCCGCGGGCTCCGGTACCGCGCTCATCGTCAATCTCATGATCGGCATCGGCAACAAGCCGTTCGTCCGCGGCACGGGCCCCGGCCTCAGCCGCGACAAAGGCGTGCCGATGAGTTTCCTCGGCATCGGCCGCTGGCAGTGGATCTCGCCCGATCCGGAGGCTCCGGCCACGGTCGAAGTCTGGAAGAACGACCAGTCGCCGATGGGCGAAGCCCTGCATCTGCCGGGCGGCGAACCGGTGGAGGTCGACGAAGGCCACTTCGGCGGCGTCTGACATGCTGAGCGTCCTCGGCCTCTGCGCGTGGCTGGCCGCGGCCGACCCGCTGCCTCCGCCTCCCCCGCAAGTCTACTCGAACGACACCGTCCTCGCGACGGTGACGGGCGAGCGCGTCGCCGAGGTGAGCTTCGTGGCCGCGCATTGCACGGCGTTGCAGCGGCACCTCGAGTTCGCGCTCAACCTTCCGCCCGTGCCCGGGCCTGTCGCCCGCATCGAGATCGGCGACGTCCCGAAGCTCGCGCCCGTCGACACGCGTCTCGTCGGCGGTTCCGTCCTGCTCATCCTCCGGCTGGGTTCGTCGCAGGAAGCCCCGGAGCGCGCCGCCCAGGCCGCCGCGCAAGCCTGGTTGGCCCGCGTGGCCCTCGCCGGTGGTCAGCCCATCGCCGGGATCGAGCCCTGGACGCGTCAGGCCATCGCCTGCGAGATCCTCGCGCAGCTGCGCCCTTCGCTGAATGATTACTGGTATCGCGAGGGCCGACGCGAGATCCCCGCCTCGCTCGAAGACATCGTCGCCGGTCGCGCGCCCGACCGGGAGGCGCTGCTTTTCTGGCGGGCGCTGCGTCGCACGCTCGGCGTGCCGGCGGACCAGGCCAAGAGCCTGATCGCTTCGGCGCATGGCCAGCCCGTCCTCAAGCGTCTCGCCGCGGTCACGAAGTCACCCGAGGAGTGGTGGCTGCTCCATCGCGCCGAGCTGCTGCTTTCCCGCGAGCCCGTCAGCCTCGGCCTGCGCGAGTCGGCCGAATCGCTCGACGACATCACCCGCTTCGTCTTCGACGTCGGCGCGGGCGATCAGCTCATCTCCGGGGCGGACCTGCCTAAG
>CALPIW020000046.1 GCA_943323725.2 Polynucleobacter meluiroseus
CGGATCATCCTTGGCGAGGTCGGGCAGGCGGTCGGCCGCGAGCTGCTCGATGATGAACTGGTCGTAAGGTTTGTCGGTGTTGAAGGCGTCGATGACGTAGTCGCGGTAGGTCCAGGAGCTGTCGAAGGTCTCGATGGTGCCGTTACGCTTCAGGCCCTTGGTGTCGGAGTAGCGGGCGGTATCGAGCCAGTGGCGGGCCCAGCGTTCGCCGTAGTGGGGCGAGGCGAGCAGACGGTCGACGGTGCGTTCGACGACGCTGGCCACGGCGCGGACGGGCTGGCCTTTGCGCGCGGCCATGGCGTCGAAAGCGAGCGCCGAGTCGTAATCACGCGAGAAAGCGTCGACCTCGACGCTCGTGGGCGGCAGGCCGATCAGGTCATAGGAGAGGCGACGCAGCAGGGCTTCGCCGTCGGCGGCCGGGCTGGGCTTGAGGCCCTTCTCGTCGAGCTTGGCCAAGATGAAGGCGTCGACCTCGTTCTGGCACCAGGCGGGGTTGCTGAGCTTGGTCGGGACCGCGTAAGTCTGGACGGGCTGGAAAGCCCAGTGCGCGCGCGCCTTGTCGGACAGTCCGGTGAGCTTGGCGCCGCCGGCGCCGGCCGGGGCGGGCGCGCCCATCTTGACCCACTGTTCGATCAAGCCGATCTGCGTGGTGGAAAGTTTGGCGCCGGCCTTGCGCGGCGGCATCGAGATGTCGGGGTCGCCCTGATGGACCGCGACGACGAGCAAAGATTTCTTGAGGTCACCAGGGACGACGGCCGCGCCGAGGTCACCGCCGGCCAGCATGCCCTGACGAGAATCCAGGATCAGTCCGCCCTTCGAGACGCCCTTCTCCTTCGAGTGGCATTCGTAGCAACGCTCGGTCAGGATCGGGCGGATGTTCTTCTCGAAGAACTCGAGGCCGGCCGGATCCATCTTCGGCTCCGGAGCGTCGGCGGCGGCGAGGCCGGCGACGGAGACGAGGGCGAGCAGACGAAGACTGACGGACAAGGACGGCATGGTGGTTTTAAGGGAGTGGGCGGCAGGGGGAATACCGCTAGTATTTAATACTCCCCTACGCCTGAAATGTTTCAACCAATTCATGCGGATTTGAGCCAATAAATGACGAGGCCGACCCCCCGAAGGAGGCCGGCCTCGTTAAAAACCTGTCAAAAACGTCAGTTGACGTAGATGAACTCGTTCGAGAGGAGCAGCGCGTGGACGAGGAGCTCGGTCGGGGTCAGCGGCTCGCGGGAGATCATCTCGCCCACGTTACGCAGGACGCCTTCGGCGCCTCCGCCGGTCACGGCCATCATCATGCTCTCTTCGCCGTCCGGAGCCATCACCGGGGCGCCCTTGGTCGAGGGAGCGGCGGTGCGGGCGACGGGCGCCACGGCCTTGCCGCGCTCACCGGCCTTGGCGGCGGGACGGAGCTTGGCGGTGGCGGCGCCCATCTTCTGCTTGGTCAGGAATTCCTGGGCCACGCGGATCTCATTGGTCGACGGACGACGCTGGAACATGCAACGGAACATCGCGACGATGCGCTGGTCCTCGGACATCGCGTTGACGACGTCCTTGCGGGCGGCGACGGCGCGGGCGACGTCGACCGACAGGGCGTTGTTCATGAAGAACAGGGCCTGCTGGGGCACGATGGTCGAGTTGCGCTTCGTGTTCGACTGGTCGGGGTCGCCGTAGTCGAACTGCGAGAGGGTGTCGCTGAGGCGACGGCGGTCGACGTAGCCGTAGAGGCTGCGGCGGTAGCTGAACGGCTCGTCGGTGATGTTCGCCGGCTGGCCGCCGACGGTGAAGGTCATCTTGCCGGTGAGCAGGATCATCGAGTCACGGATGGACTCGAAGTCGAGGCGACGCAGGTTGCCGCGCCAGAGGAGGCGGTTGCCGGCGTCGACCTTCAGCGGGTCGACCGGGCCCTTCTTGGCCACGAGCGGGTTCGCGGTGGGGTCGGAATCCAGGCGATAGGTGTTGCTGAGCACGATCATGCGGTGGAGGCGCTTCATCGTCCAACCGTTCTCCACGAAGTCCGTGGCGAGGTAGTCGAGCAACTCGGGATGCGAGGGCGTCTCGGCCATGTTGCCGAGGTCGTCGGGCGTGTTCACGAAGCCTTCGCCGAAGTGCTTGGTCCAGGTGCGGTTCACGGCCACGCGGGCGGTGATCGGGTTGTCCTTGGAGATGATGGACTGGGCGAACTCGTAGCGGCCGCTGCCGTCGACGTACGGGCGGCGTTCGCCGACCGTGAGGATGTCGAGGAACTGGCGGGGCACGATCTCACCCTTGTTGTTCTTGTCGCCACGCTTGAACACGTAGCTGTCCTTCGCGGCTTCGGAATCCTGGACGACCATCGCGTGGCCGGGGACGCCGGGGTGGGAGAGTCGCAGCTCGTTGATCTGGGCGTGACGGAAGTAGGCGACGGGCTCGCGGTTGCCGATGCCGCCGTAGATCGGACGGTTCTGCCAGTCCTGACAGAACTTACGCGTGCTGAAGAGGGAGATCATCTCTTCGTTGTCGAAGATCTCGTCGTAGGACGGGATGGCCCAAGGATAGCCGGTCATCTCGGCGATGGCGGGGGAGGTCTTCTTCCACTCTTCGCCCGGCTTGGCCAGGAGGTTGAGATGGGCGAGGATCGCGGCCTTGTTCTCGACGTAGATGCGCTGGTAGGCGGCGGCGACGTCGTGCATCGTCTTCGGTTTGATGTTCCGCAGGCCGGCGGCGATGATCGGATTCACGCGATGCTCCGGGTCGTCGAGGTATTCCTTGAGGACGATCGGGGCGCGCTCGGCGAAGTAGACCAGCGGCACGGAAGCCAAGGCGGCGAAGGGACCGGTGATGGGCGAATCCTTCTGGATGCGCATGGCGGCGAAGTCGGTGTCAGACTGCAGGTCGATCTTATAGCGGTCGGAGAATTCGCCGGCCTCGGAGGAACCGCCGCGGACGGTGGCGATCATGAGGCGGCCGGCCATCTCGAAGTCGTAGCGGGCGCGGGTTTCGCGCATATAGCGGAAGAAACCGGCGACCTGCTCGTCCTGGAGCTGGTTGAGACGCTTGAGGAAGTCGGAGCGGGCGGCGGCGGTGTTGCCGGTGGCCGCGATGGGCGTCTGGTGCAACGGCTCGACGATCGAGGCGAAGATGCCGTGCAGGGAGTAGTAGTCCTTGATCGGGATCGGGTCGAACTTGTGGTCGTGGCAGCGCGAGCAGGCGACGGTCAGGCCGAGGAAGGCCTTGGTCGTCGTGTCGATGCGCTCGTCGATGGTGTCATGGATGTCGTCGAAGCGCTTGCCGATGGTGATGAAGCCGAGGGCGGCGAGACGGGGATCGTCCGGCGAGATCTCCGGGATGCGGTCGGCGGCGAGCTGCTCGACGACGAACTTGTCGTACGGCTTGTCCTCGTTCATCGCGTTGATGACGTAGTCGCGGTAGGTCCAGGCGTAAGCGTAGCGGTAGTCGCGGAAGAGGCTGTCGCCCTGGTCGACCTGCAGGCCGCGCGTGTCGGAGTAGCGCGCGGTGTCGAGCCAGTGACGGGCCCAGCGCTCACCGTAGTGCGGCGAGGCGAGCAGCGCGTCGACCTGCTTGACGTAGACGGCTTCGACGTTGCCGGTCGGACGACCGGTGCGGGTGGCGAGCGAGTCGGCGAGCGAGGCGCTGTCACAGGCTTTGACGAAGGCGTCGACCTGCTCGGAGGTGGGCGGAAGGCCGATCAGGTCGTAGTAGACTCGACGGAGGAAGGCTTCGGGACCAGCGGCGGGATTGGGCTGCAGGCCCTTCTCTTCGAGCTTGGCGAGGACGAACGCGTCGATGGGATTCTTGACCCAGGCCTTGTTCTTCACTTCGGGCACGGGGTATTTCTTGACGGGCTGATAAGCCCAGTGTTCGCGGGCCTTGCTGGTGAGTCCGGTCAGCTTGGCGGCGCCGCCACCCGGCATCGGCGCACCCATCTTGACCCACTGTTCGAGGATCGCGATCTTGTCGTCAGGCAGCTTGCCACCGGTCTTCTTGGGCGGCATCGCGAATTCCGGATCGGTGTACTGGACGGCCTTGACGAGCAGGGACTTCTCGAGGTCGCCGGGGACGACGGCAGGACCTTCGTCGCCGCCCTTGTAGGCGCCGTCGCGGGAGTCGAGGATGAGGCCGCCCTTCGAGGAATTCTTCTCGGCGGAGTGGCACTCGTAGCAACGATCGATGAGGATCGGGCGGACGTTCTTCTCGAAGAACTCGAGTCCTTCCTTCGAAGGCTGCGCTTCGTCGGCGGCGACCGCGAAGGCGGAGGCGAGCAGCGAGAGCGCGAGGGTGGTGTGGCGGAGCGACAGCATGTGCGTGTTTTTAAAGCGGGATAAGGACTAGGGGAAAGCAGCCGGGAAGGGCTGACCTTGAAGAATAATGTAGGTCCACCCCCTCGGAAATCAAGAGCGCTTCCCCATTCGGGTTGTAAAGGGATTACCCCAAGGCGAGGATTCGCCGCCGGACGATGCGCATCCTGATCGCCAACGACAAATTCAAGGGCTCCCTGCCGGCCGAAAAGGCCGCTTTTCATCTTAGAAATAGCCTGGAACGGCTGTTTCCGGGGGCGATTTTCGATCTCTGCCCTATCGCCGACGGCGGCGAAGGGACGGCTTTGGCGATGACGACCGCCCTGGCGGGGGAATGGGTCAGCGAAAAGACCTGCGACGCCCACGGCCGGCCGATTGAAGCCCCCTTTGGTTGGGTCCCTGGCTCGGCCACCGCGGTCATGGAGATGAGCGCGGCCAGCGGCTTGGCGATGGTCCAAGATATCGAACTTAACCCTTTCAAAGCCAGTACTTTAGGAACTGGAATTCTCCTCCAGTCAGCCCTCCGACGAGGGGCCAAGCGCATCCTGATCGGCATCGGGGGGAGCGCCACCAATGACGGCGGCCTGGGGGTCGCCCTCGCCTTGGGATACCAGTTCAAACGCCAAGGCCAGGACTTCTCCCCCACCCTGGAGACCCTCCTTGAAGCCGACAAGGTCGTCCGGCCGGCCACCCTCCCCTCCTGTGAGCTCATCGTGGCCTGCGACGTCGACAACCCCCTCCTCGGACCCCGCGGAGCCACCCGGGTCTATGGACCCCAGAAAGGCGTCCGTGACTTCGCCTGGTTCGAACAACGGCTCGAACACCTGGCGGACCTCGCGCGTCGCGACCTCGGCGTCGATCCGCGTGACGTCCCCGGCGCCGGCGCCGCGGGCGGCCTCGGCTTCGGTCTCATGGCTTTCCTCGGCGGACGTCTGGTGAGCGGCTTCGACATGGTCGCGGCGCAAGTCGGGTTGGATGCACGCGTCGCCGCCGCCGACCTCGTCATCACGGGCGAAGGCCGCCTCGACGAACAGAGCCTGCAAGGCAAGGGCCCGGTCGGCGTCGCCCGGCTCGCGCGCCGGGCCGGCAAGAAGATCGTCGGCGTCGCCGGCTCGGTCGACGACTCGGCGGGACTCCGCGCGCAGTTCGACCTGCTCATCGGCATCAAGCCCGCGACGATGCCGCTCGACGAAGCGATGCGTCGCACCGGCGAGCTCCTCGAGTCCGCGGTGGCCGCCCACGCCGCGCCGCTGCGCGCGCTCAGCTCCTGAAGATCGGGATCGGCACGCCCTTGCCGTCGACGGTCGCGTAGAAGGGCCGGCCCTCGACGTCGAACGCGGTCTTGGGGCTGATGCCCATCGCGCGGAAGATCGTGGCGTGCATGTCGCTGATCGAGACGGGGTCCTTGATCGCGACGAGCGGACGCTCGTCCGCGGTGGCGCCGTAGACATGGCCCTTCTTCACGCCACCGCCGAACATGACGACGCTCGTGCCGCCGGTGAAGTGACGGTGCAGGCCGTAATGGTCGGGGCTGGTGATGACGCCGGACTTGTTGAAGGCCTGGTCCTTGGCCTGCGAGCCGGGGCGGCCTTCGATCATGGCGTCGCGGCTGAACTCGCTGGCGATGATGACCAGGGTGCGGTCGAGCAGCCCGCGCTGTTCGAGGTCGCGGATGAGGCGCGCGATCGGGCGGTCGATCTCGGCGTGCATCTTGGCGACGGTCTCGTGACCCTTGCCGTGCGTATCCCACTGGAAGAACGGGACGTACTCCGTGGTGACCTCGACGAAGCGCGCGCCGTTCTCGACGAGGCGACGGGCCAGCAGGCAGCCGCGACCGAAGCGACCGGTGTCGTAATCCTTCTGGACCTCGGGGGTCTCGAGGGAGATGTCGAACGCGGCGCGCTCCTTGGCGCTGAGCAGGCGGTAGGCGTTGTCCATCGAACGCAGCATGGACTGATGCTGGTGGTCGCTGAGCAGGTCACGGTCGGGCGTCGCGTCGACGAGGCGACGGAACTCGCGGTCGCGGTTCACGAAGCGGCCGGCGTCCATGCCCTTGGGCGGGCGCACGGCGGCGGCGGCCTCTTCCGGGAACGGGAGGTTCATCGGGCCGTATTCGCCACCGAAGAAGCCCGCGGTGGTGAACGCCTTGAGCTCCTCGCTCTCGCCCACGCCTTCGAGGCGCTGGCCGATGTTGATGAAGGCCGGCATGACCGGATTGCGCGGACCGAGCACGCGGGCCATCCAGGCGCCGATGTGCGGGCAGGCGACGGTCTGCGGCGGGACGTAGCCGGTGTGCCAATGGAACTGGTGACGCGAGTGCAGGATGCTGCCGAGATCAGGCTGCACCGCCGAGCGGATCAGCGTGCCGCGGTCCATGACCTGCGCGATGTTCTCGAGACCCTCGCAGATCCGGACGCCATCGACCGACGTCGGGATCGCCGGGAACGTGCTGAGCACGCGGTCGTAGGTGAGCCCCTTCTCGAAGGGTGCGTAGCGCTTCGGATCGAAGGTCTCGGGCGCGGCCATGCCGCCGGCGAGCCAGATCAGGATGACCGCATCGGCGGTGGCGGTCGGCTGGACGAGCTTCTCGCTTTCGGCGAGGAGACGCGGAGCGCCCATCGAGAGCGTCGCGGCGCCGGCGGCGCCGAGCATCCGGAGGAATTCCCGGCGGGCGAGCGGCTCGGGCAAGGACGGATCAAGCGGCAGCGGAGAGGACATGGAAATCAGCGGATGGTCTGGAATTCGGGGAGCATGCACACGGCCCAGAGGAGGTCGGCGATGCCTTGTTCGGAGAGGTCAGCACCGACGATGCCGGTGGCCACCTTGAGTTCCGCGGGCGCGGGCTCACGGCTCAGCGCGGAGAGGTAGAGCCAGCGGGCGAACTCTTCCGGCGAAGCCCACGCGCGGAGCTTCAGCTTGGCGGCGCCCGCGGCGAGCAGGTTCGTCAGCGCCTGGCCGTTGGAAAGGTCGATGGCCTCGAGCGTGCTGAGTTCGTTGGGTCGCATCGAGACGATCTGCTCGCGGTTCGGACGGCCGAGCGCGCGCTGCAGGAGGTCGGACTTCACCAAGCCCGCGCGCGCCGGGAGGTTGCTGGTACCTTCGACGCCGGCGAGCATCTCGGCCATGCGGGCCTGCGCCTTGCGCCAGGCCCCGCTCTTGACGATCGCGACGGACTGCCAGACGGGCTCCGCGGCCTTCGCCTTGCCCTTGCCGGCGGCGAAGACCCCGCGGGCATTGGGCACGCTGGTCGTCCACTCCCACGCCGCATCGGAAGCCATCTTCACGCGCGCGCCGCCCTTGAGCGTGACGTTCACCTGGAAGAAGAGCCCGGCGGTGTTCGGCCCGGAGCCGGCGTTGCTTCCGACGACGACGATCTGGTTCGCTCCCTTGAGCAGCGCGACGGAGAGGTCGAAGTTCTGCGGGTCGGCCCAGTTGTCGCCTCCGCCGATCTTCTTGCCGTTCACGAACAGTTCGTAACCGTTATCGCAGGTCACCACGCAGGTCGCGGCGTCCACGTCGGCGTCGAGCAGGAGCTGACGGCGGAACGTACGGATCTCCCCGGAGGCAGGCACGCGCCCTCCGGCGATGTCGCCCGACCAGATGGGCGCGGCGACGAGCGGCTCGACGACGGGCTTCTGCTTGGCCGCGGCGGTCGGCGCGGCGCGCGGCACCTTGGGTTCGATCTTGGCAGGCGTGGTGCCGGTCAGCCGCCAGACGGCGTCGACGAACTGCTCGGCGGTCAGGCGCTTGGCGCGCGGACCGCGGTAGGCGTAACCTTTGTCGTCGGCGTCACGCGCGAGGACTTCGGCGCGGGACTGGTAGGCCTGCGAGGTCGCGATGAAGGCGAGCACGGCCTTGAGGTCGTAACCGGACTCGACGAGGCGGTTGGCCAGCACGTCGAGGAGATCCTGGTTCCACGGCTCGGTCTGCATCGCGTCGACGGGATGGACGATGCCGCGGCCCATCAGGCGATGCCAGAGGCGGTTGACGATGGTGCGCTGGTAACGGCCGTTCTCCGGATGGGTGATGAGCGCGGCGAGCTGGGCGAGGCGCTCCTCCCGCGGCTTGGCGGCGTCGACCTGGCCGAGCTCAGGGAAAGGCCAGGCGGCGGCGGCCGGCTTGCCGGTCGGGATGTCGCAGCGGACGAGTTCCATCGGCCGGTTCGCGTAGATGGCGGCGAGGCCGTAGGCGTCGCGGAGTTTCCAGCGGTCGGTGAAGCTGTCGTGGCACGAGGCGCACTTCATGTTGATGCCGAGGAACGTCTGCGAGACGCTCTGCGAGAACTGGAGCTCGGGCACCTGGCCCGCGCTCACCGCGCCGCGCCAGACGATGCCCTTGGCGAAGCCTTCGCTGTCGGCGGACGGCGCCACGAGCTCGCGCGTGAACCGGTCGTAAGGCTTGTTGGTGAGCAGCGAGAGGTAGAGCCAGTTGGTGATCTGCTTGCGGCCGCCGTCGATGTAGCCGGTGCCGGCGTAATCATTGCGCAGGAGGTCGTTCCAGAAGACCATCCAGTGGTCGGCGTAGTCGACGTCGCGGGCGAGGAGCGTGCGCACGAGCGCCTCGCGCTTGTCGGGCCGCGTGTCGGCCGCGAAGGCGCGAGCCTCTTCGGCGGACGGCAGCAGGCCGACGAGGTCC
>CALPIW020000047.1 GCA_943323725.2 Polynucleobacter meluiroseus
CAAAAGAAAGCCCCGGCCGCAGCGATGCGGACCGGGGCTTTTTTATTGGAAGGTTCGGCGAGCTCAGACCGCGATCGCGAACGTCTGATCCTGCGGATTAAGCCAGACCTTCACGCGGGGCATCCAGGAGGGGCCGATGATCGCGTCGATATCGAGGGCGCGGAGGAACGTGCTCATCGGGACAGGCGAGACGCCGCCACCGACGACTTGCGGGGCTTCTCCGACCGTCTCGAGCAGGTCGTGGCCGGCGAGCGTGAAGGGGAGTACATAGGACTGCGGGATATGCAGGTCGCCGAACATCGGACTGAAGTCCTTGAAGCCAGGCAGAGGCTTGGCGCCATCGACGAACTTGCGATCCGTCACGTAACCGAACTGCGCGCCCGTGTCCCAGAGCACGCGGGCGGGTTGGCCGTTGAGCGTCACGTGGAAGAGCGGGATGTCGGACATCGGCGCATGCTCGTAGGCCTGGGCCTTGAAGCCGGCCGGCATCTCGTCGCCGGCGGTCAGCGTGCGTTGGGCGACGTCGAAGAGCAGGGTGGTCTGGGCGAGCAGGTCCATGCCCAGCAGCGCGTCGACCTGCACGCCGATCTCGGCGGACAGCTTGTCGAAGGTGAAGCCCATGTAGCCGCCTTGGTTGACGCCGTGGTTCTGGTTCTGCCAGGTGAGGCGGCCCGAGGTGGACGAGCTGAAGGGGGCGCCCGTATCGATCAGGGCCCGGCCTTCCGGGAGGTCGAGGAACAGGTGACGGTTGAGCAGGTACAGTTTGTAGGTGCAGACCATATGGGAAATGGAGGTTTTACGCGGCATATTGTGACAGTTTGCGGTCAGTTGTTTAAATCAATCTGTTATAAGTCAGTGAACTGTCAATAAATACCCACGGATTGACGCAAGTAGAATGATTATTGACGCAAGTGGCACCGGTATTGACGCAAGTGGGCTCAGGATTGACGCAAGTAGCGCTTGGGTCTGCGGGCATAAAGAAGCCCCGGATCGGGTAATCCGGGGCTTCTGGAGGGCGGCGGGCGGGCTTATTAGGCCTTCTTCACCTTAACCCACTGCTTCGTCTTGGCGGACTCCAGGACGGCGTCGCAGACGTACTGGGTGCCGAGCGCGTGGCGGAAGTCCGGATAAGCCTTTTCGGCCTTCGGATCGTCGAGGCTCTTGAGGAACTCGGCGAGGGCGTGGGTGAAGGAGTGCTCGTAACCGAGGCAGAGACCCGGGACCCACCAGTTACCGGCATACGGGTGATCGCTGTCGGAGGTGTGGATGCTGGACCAGCCACGACGATCGCCGGGGACGGCGTGGTCGAAGTAGTTGAGACGGTTGAGGTCATGGAGGTCCCACTGGAGGGACTTCTTCTCGCCGTTGATCTCGAACGTGTAGAGCGCCTTGTGGCCGCGGGCGTAGCGGGTGGACTCGAACTGCGCGATCGAGCCGTTCTCGAAGCGGCAGAGGAAGATCGCGGCGTCGTCGATGGTGACGGCCTGCTTCTTGCCCGTGGCGGTGTGGACGCGTTCCTTGATGAACGTCTCGGTGATCGCGGAGACTTCGGTGATGTCACCGTTGATCCAGCGGGCCGTGTCGATGCAGTGCGCAAGCAGGTCGCCCGTCACGCCGGAACCGGCGGCGGCGGCGTCGAGGCGCCAGAGACCCGCGCCACCCTGCGGCAGCTCGGTGGAGATCGTCCAGTCCTGGAGGAAGTTGGCGCGGTAGTGGAACACGCGGCCCAGTTCGCCGGCGGCCACGATGTTCTTCGCGAGCGTCACGGCGGGGAGGAAACGGTAGTTATACCACACGAGGTTCGGCAGACCGGACTTCTCGACCGCGGCGACCATCTGCTCGCCTTGCGCGCCGTTGAGGGCGAGGGGCTTTTCGCAGAGGATCATCTTGCCGTGCTTGATGCATTCCAGGGCGATCTCGGCGTGCGAGTCGTTCGGGGTGCAGATGTCGACGGCGTCGATGTCGGCGCGGGCGACCAGCTTGCGCCAGTCGGTCTCGTAGGAGGCGTAGCCCCACTTTTCGGCGAAGTCCTTGACCTTGGCTTCGTCGCGACCGCAGACGGCCTGGCGGACGATGTGGTGGCCGGCGGTCAGCTTATCCTTCGGGAAGAAGTGACCGACCTGCGAGTAGGCGTTGGAGTGGGTGCGGCCCATGAAGCCGTAACCGATGAGACCGATGCGAATGGCTTTAGACATATGATGTGGAGTAAGCGGTTGGCGGATGGCGGTTGGGTCAGATGCTCAGAGGGCCTGCTTCACCTTGACCATCGCGGAGAGGATGGTGTTCCAGGTCTTCGGGTTCTCGAGCGTCGCGTTCGGGAACATGCAGCCATCCCAGCAGATGTGCTTCATGCCGCGGGCGGCGGCGCCTTCGAGCCAGACCTTGGAGCAGGCGGCGATGTCCAGCTTGCCGTTGGCGTCGTCGGCCTGGCAGTGGCGGCCGGTCTTCTCGTGGGAGCCGGTGCCGTGCACGGTGCCGTCGTTCTGGGCCACGTGGAAGTCGAGGGTCCACGGGCGGAGCTTGCCGACCATCTCACGGTAGGCGGGCCAGAACTGTTCCGAAGTGTAGCCTTCCTTGAGGAGGGCGGCTTCGGGTTCGTTGTAACCCATCAGGTAGAGGTAGGTGTGGGCGAGGTCGGCCTGGAAGCCGAACGTGCCCGGCATGCCGACGCCTTCGAGGGTGTCGAGCATCGCCTTCCAGGAGTGCATGCCCGCCCAGCAGATCTCGCCTTCGGCGGCGATGCGCTCGCCATGACCTTCGGCGATCTTCGCGGCCTTCTTGAAGGTGTCGACGATGCGGGCCGTGTTGGCCTTCGGGTTCTCGCGCCACTTCTGCACGCCGAACTCGGCGGAGTCCACGCGGATGACGCCGTACTGGCGGACGCCGTGCTTGTTCAGGAGCTTGGCGATGCGGCAGGCCTTCTCGATCGCGAGGAGGAATTTCTGCTGCTGTTCGTCGGTGCCCATCGCGGAGTCACCCACCGTGCCACCCCAGACCGGCGCCACGAGCGAACCGACCTTCAGGCCCTTGGAGGCGATGAGGTCCGCCATCTTCTTGAGGTTGTCCTCGGAGATGTCGGGGTCGGTGTGCGGGTGGAACAGGAACAGGTCGACGCCGTCGAACTTGTGGCCGTCGACGCTGGCGGCGACGGTCATGTCGAGCATGTGCTCGAGGGCGATCGGAGGGTGGTCGGTGTTGGGCTCCTTGCCGACGAGGCCGGGCCACATCGCGTTGTGCAGTTTCATGAGCGTAGGGGTGGGGTTTGGGGTAGGGGTGGGGAAGGGCGCGGCAGGCTTACTTCTTCTTGGCCTTCTTGTAGGCGCCCATGGCGGGAGCGTCCGGGTTCACTTCCGGTCCGAAGTAGCGCAGGCAGACCAGCGGCTCGGTGGTGGAGGTGTTGCGGAAGGTCACGCCCTTCTTGGCGCCGGCTTCGGTGCAGAAGTATTCGTCTTCGGTCAGCTCGTTGAAGCGGATGAGCTTCGGGCTGTTGAGGACCTGGCCGTTGATCGTGCCGGAGCCCTGGACGCAGATGAGGCCGTAGGCGCCCTTGTCGGTGATCGTGCACTCGGCGCCCGGTTCGACGGTCAGTTCCTTCGCGGTGAAGTACTGGAACTTGTCGACCTTGCCGTAGACGATCCACTTGTCCACGAAGCCCTTGCCCTGGACGGAGACGACCGGCTCGAGGTAGTGGTTGTCCTTGAAGTTCGGGTCGACGTTCTTGTCCCAGTCGAGCTGGTCCACGATGAAGTCGACGTCCTTGTGCTTGGACTTCGGCATGTCCTTGACGAGGAGGGCCCACGGTACTTCGCGGCCTTCGACGAGGTTCTGGTACATGCCGAACACGTCGGAACCCCACTGCGGCTCATAGGTGCAGAGCGAGCCCGGAGCGTGGAGGATGCAAGGGTCGATGAGCCAGCCGGTGCCGGGCTCGAGCTTGTAGGCCTTGGAGAGGGCGAGGATCTTGTTGTCACCCTTGTCCCAGTTGGCGATGCACTCGCGGACCTGGGCCTTGGTCGTGCCGGGCTCGAAGCCCATGAACGTGTAGGGGAAGTTGTTGCCGACGTTGTTGTGCTGGGGCGGGAAGTAGTAGGACTCCGGCTTGCCTTCGAGACCGAGCAGTTTGGCCTGCTTGGCGTTCTGGTGCATGTGGTGCGGGATCGGACCCATGTTGTCGAAGAACTTGGAGTACACCGGCCACTTCTTGTACTTGCTCCAGATCTTGGAGCCGATCAGCGCGGCGCCGCATTCCTTGACGGCCTGCTGGAGGGTGAAACGGGTGTTGCCGATGACGACGTAGGACAGGCCTTCGTCAGGCGTGCGGTTGTCGTTCGCGGCTTCCGTCGTGGAAGCGAACCAGCGCTCGTCGATGCCACCGCGGCTCAGGCCGAAGGCGTAGAGGTCATCCGGGTGGAGTTTGAGGCGCTTGCCGGGCTGGAGGAAGGAGCGCGGGACCCAGCACGGAGCAAGGCGCAGCAGGCCGCCGGTCTTGGCGAGTTCCTTCTCCACGAGAGAGGCGACGCCGCTCTTCTTGGTGGAGAGATCTTGGACAATCTTGGGGGAGGACATAGTATGGGTGAAAGGAGGGTCGGGGAGGTCGGATTTAGGCGACTCCTTGGACAGGGACAAGAATTGAGTAAGCCGACTTACGACTTCAAAAACTGCCAATTAATGGGGCAGGTAACGGCTTGGCCGTTTTCGCCCGTGATCCGGACGGACTCCGGGCCGGCGGGGACGATGCTCTGGACTTGGCCGAAAGCGGCGGGCACGGCGGCGGCGGCCTGGATCAAGGGAAGGCGGACGCGCTCGTCCTTGCGGAACAGGCGGCTGGTCGGGATGCCCTTGGCGGCCAGTCGGTCCTCGCGGGCGACATCGACGCCGTCGCAGAAGTGGGAGCAGACCTCTTCGAGGCCGAGGCGACCTAAGTGGCGCTTCTCCCAAGGGTGGCCAGGGCGACCGCCATTAGACAGCCAGAAGAGGGTGGAGGGGAAGTCGGCGACGTTCTTGAGCGAGAACCAGACGTAGCCAGGGAAAGTGACGGCCGTCCAGGCGAAGGGCTGGGCCTCGGTGGCAGGCACGTTGACGAGCATGATCAGGTCGTCATTGCCGGCGCGGGCCGGGTAATGCGTCAGGTCGGTGCTCGAGCCGTCCTTCATCGGGACGGACTTCAGCGACGTGAACTCGCCGGACGGCTTCAGCGCGCCGGATTCGCCGGCGGCGGGGTTGGAGAATTCACCTGCGTAGACGGAGCCGAAGCGGAAGGCGCTCGTGGCGATGCGCGCGGCGCCGGCGGGGACGTTCGAAAGATCGAGCACGGGATGGTTGCCGTAGTTCCAGCGACCCTCGAGCTGCGTGATGATATGCTCCCAATAGATCGCATGGTGGCCGGGGATGAGCGTGAAGTTCTTCGCCACCGTGGCGCCGGTATCCGTGCCGGTCTGCGTCAGCTTCAGCGAGGTCGCGGAGGACGACGCGAGTTGCCAGGGCGCGTTGGCCGTGTCGCCATGGGGCGGGCCTTTGTGCTGGCCGCCGAAGGGCAGGCACATGAAGTCGCCGCGGAGATAGGTGAGCAGGTTAGGGAGGCTCTGGTCGATCTGCGTGGGCGTCCACGGCGAGAGCGAGTAGGGCGAGGCCTTGAGGCCGGGCAGATGGAAGGTTACCGGAGCGAGGTGGCCGGCGGTCTGCGTGACGGCCAGTTCGACCTCGGCGGTCTTCAGGGTGTAGCTTGGGGCGCCGTGGATGGTTTCCATAGGGGATTACCTATTTCCAGCAGGCCGCCTCCGTCTGTCAATGTCTCGGGTGCCTCGGCCTCTCCGCTTGCTAACCCGCCCGCAGTTGGCTTGTTTTTAGTCATGCCTCAGCCGTTGCCCATCTTCTACACCAAGCCTGGTTGCCCCTGGTGCATCGAGGCCCTCGAGTTCTTCGCCAAGCAAGGCGTGAAACTCGACGTCCGCGACGTCATCGCCGACATGCATCAGATGCGTCAGCTGGTCGCCCTGACCGGTCAGTCGAAGTGCCCGTCCTTCCGCTATGGCGACTTCATCGTGGCCGACTTCGGGGTGGATGAGTTCATCAATAAGGCGCGTAAGCACCCGGCGGTCTGCGCCGAGTTGGGTCTGAAGATTTCGTGACCAAGGCCCGCTGGTTTTAGTTCTTGGAAGCTGGGGGATTCACCCTATGGTTTGGGTCCATGAGGTTTACCCCAACCTTGGTATTGTTCTGGTGCGCAACCCTGCTCGCCGGCAAGCCAAACATTGTCCTGATCATGTGCGATGACATGGGCTGGGCGGACCTCGGTTGTTATGGTTCGAAGCAGAACCCCACGCCGAACATCGACCAGCTAGGGAAAGAGGGCGTACGCTTCACGAACTTCCTGGCCACGCAGGCGGTCTGTACCTCCTCGCGCGTCGCCCTCCTGACCGGATGCTATCCCAACCGACTTGGGCTGGGCGGCACGGCCCTCGGTCCGAATTCCAAGATCGGCCTGAGCAACGACGAACAGACCTTGGGCACGCTCTTGCAGAAGGCAGGCTATCACACCGGGGTCGTCGGCAAATGGCATCTCGGCGACGCGCCGAAGTTCCTGCCGCCCTCCCATGGCTTCGACGAGTCGATGATCACGCCGTACTCGAACGACATGTGGCCCCGCGGCTATGGTCGAACCGACGAGAGCCGGCGGAAGATGTATCCGGAGCTGCCGCGCTTAGTGAACGGGCATCTCATGGGGTACACCCGTGACTGGGTCGATATGGACGCGCTGACCTCCTCGCAGGGTCTGCGGGCGGTCCGGTTCATCAAGGATAACGCCGGCAAGGAGCAGCCGTTCTTCCTCTACCTGGCGACTTCGATGCCGCACACGCCGCTCGGCGCTTCGTCCGAATTCAAGGGCAAGCACGCCACGCCTTACGCCGACACCTTGGCGGATCTCGATCATGCCGTCGGGGCCGTCCTGCGCACTTTGCGTGAGAAGAAGGTCGAGCAGGAGACGATCGTCATCTTCACCAGCGACAATGGACCTTGGCTTAACTTCGGCCGTCATGCCGGTTCCGCCGGTCCCTTCCGTGAAGGCAAGGGCACGACTTTCGAGGGCGGCGTCCGCGTGCCGTTCATCGTCCGCTGGCCCGGCGTCGTGAAGGCCGGCAGCGAAACGGACGCCTTGGCCGCCAATATCGACGTCGTCCCGACCCTGCTGGCGGCGACCGAGGCTCCGGCGCCTAAGAACGAGATCGATGGCGTTTCGTTCCTGTCGGTCCTCAAGTCTGGGCAGCCTGCCTCCCGCGCCTCGTTCGCCTATTACTACGGCGACCGCCTCGAGGCCGTCCGCAAAGGAAAGTGGAAGCTCCACCTCCCGCATGCTTACCGCAGCTACGTCGACATGATCCCGGCGGAGCTTGACGGCTATCCCGCCAAGACGCACCAGCTCCAGATCGGATTTTCGCTCTACGACCTCGAGAAAGACCCCGGTGAAAAGGAAGACCTCGCCGCCGCCCAGCCGGAGGTCGTCAAGGAGCTGCAGGCCTTTGCCGATTCCGAACGCAAGCGTCTCGATGCGGGCAAGCGACCGGTCGGTCGCCTCTGATCACTCCAGGCCGAGCAGCCGCCAGAGGAAGACCCCGAAGCCGATGAGCGCGACCGTCAGGCTCAGGCCTAGGCGGATCTTCGCTTCGGGTAGGCGGGCTTTCTGTACGGTCCAGAGTGCGAGCGCGGCGGTGCCGATCACCAGGGCCTGGGCGGCTTCGACGCCGACGTTGAAGCCGATGAGGATCAAGACGATGTCGCCTGCTGACCAGTTCGCGAGGTTGTCGGCGACGGCGGCCGCGAAGCCCAGGCCATGCACGAGGCCAAACACCGCCGGGAGCACCAAAGCGGAGCGTTCCTGCAGTTGGCCGCGGAAAGCCAACCAGGCGCTGACGCCGATGGTCAGGGCGATGAAGGGCTCAATCCAAGGGCCGGGTTGACCGAGCCAGCCCATGGCCACGGCGGTCAAGGTCACGCTATGTCCGAGCGTGAAGACGAGCGAGCGGCGGAGTGCCTGACCGAGGGAGGCCGCCCCGAGGAACATCGCCAGCATGAACAAGCAGTGGTCCCAGCCGTCGGGGAGGACATGCGCGAACCCATCGACGAACAGCGTCCGGACGGTCTCGCCCGCGGAGGCGTCCGGCGTCTCGCTGAGCGTGAGTTCGGCGGGACTGCCGGTAGTCGCGGCCATGACGACCTGGTATTCCATACCCTTGCGTAGGTTGACGAAGACCGTGCCGAGCTTGTCGGGAAAGCGAAGCCTCAGCGTATGGACGTCGGGCGGGAGATTCGCCTTCAGTTTCGCGTTCAGCATCACCGGATAGCGGTCGGCTTCTCCTTGGCGCGAGGATTGTGCGAGGATCTGCTCCGCCGTCGGGAAGGCCAGGATGACCCAGGCGACGGGACGTCCGTCGGCTTCGAGCCGGGTGCCTTCCAGGAAGCTGCGCCGACCTGGTTCGACGGCCTCGGCGAGTCGGCCGGGAGTCTGCATCAGCGCGTCGAGTTCTTTCTCCGCGGCGTCCTTGGGCGTCTGCCCCACGAAGAACGACGGGACATCGAATTTGACCGTCAACGTCAAGGCGCCCTGGTCATCGATGACGCCGAGCGCCGAGGCTTCCTGCCACTGCGCGTGCGCGCAGAGGAGCGACGGCAGAAGGGCCGAAAGCCAGAGGAGGAAAACACGCGGCATGCGAAAATGACTACGACGACAGGCGTACGCGTTCCAATCAAAACAGCCGATCCGACGAGAGGTCATTTCTTCCCCTTGCCTTTGCCGCCCTTGGCTCCGCCCTTGCCGATACCGCCGCCCGCATAGGCCGGTAGGTCCTTCTTGAGCATGTCCAGGACGACCCCGAGCTTGGCCGCCTGCTCGGGCAGCGTTTTCAAGAGGTCCTTGGCC